>JAKPSH010000288.1 GCA_029555385.1 Pseudomonadota bacterium | reverse complement strand
GTCACATTGGAGCGGAACTGTGGGGCAACTTCTTGTTCCGTTCAACGCTCAGCTCCGGGCCCTGTTGTTTAAGGAAGCACGGATGTTTTTACGCGATACAACGCAGTCGCTCCAGCTTGTGCTGCTCCTGATGCTTACCTTTATCTACCTATATAATTTTCGGGCGCTGCGCGGGGGCTTTTCGCTGCCGCCGGAGGGAATGTCCTGGTGGCAGGCGGTGCTTGCGCTGGCGAACATGTCGTTCGGTGCGTGCGTTGTTTCCGCAATCTCGGCGCGCTTTGTGTTTCCGTCGGTCAGCCTGGAAGGCCGGGCCTATACGCTGCTGCGGGCAACTCCGCTTTCACAGGAGCAATTTCTGCGGCACAAGTTTCATATTTGGCTCATTCCCATGTGCATTATGAGCGTAATCTTGTTTGTGTCCGGCACCTGGGCCATCTTTGCTACGCCCGAGACAGTAATTGTTTCGGCAGTTCTTGCCGTAGCACTAACGATTGGTACGACAGGACTTGCTGTCGGTATAGGCGCTGTGTATGCCAAATTCGACTGGGAGTCGCCGGCGCAAGTGAACGCAAGTTTCGGCAGCTTGGTCTATATGCTGCTTTCCCTGGCGCTTGTCGCGGTGACTATGCTGCCCAGTATGCCGATTTTTATCCTGACTTCCGTGCCGACACTGGCTGCGCAAATGGATCGGCACGAATACACCCTGGTCGTCCTTTGCAGCTTATTTCTTGTTTTCTACGTCAATTACGCCGTCTGCCGCCACGCACTGAATGCTGGGGCTCAGCACTTAAAAGAAATGGAAAATTAGTCTTGAGATAAGCGAATAAATCTGCCGCAACCGGAATTCCCCCTGAAAGTGGTTGAATGGCTCATATTTTTTTGGCATCACCCGGATGAACGCTGAAGTCGCGCATGGGCGGTGGAGAGTTTGACGCTGCCGGGCGCTGAAGGCTTAACCTGATGCGCCGGGGCGGGGGTGGTGCGGGCCCGCCGCAGGAAATCGGATTGCCGTGCGGTCTTGTGCAGTGAAGCATCTCCGGTTCCTGCAAGCCGAGTTCTGTAGGCGGGCGGCGGCGCGCCTACAGCGCCCGACCGGAACATCTTGCTCGATCATCTTTGCTCGGCTATTAATCAGGCTCATTTTATGGGAGAAGGATGTGTTAGAGCGAAGAAGGGGAGAAATCGCCGTTCTTTTGTCCTGTCTATTGGGCAGTGTCTTTCCGGTTATCGCGATTCTTTCGTTTTCTGCTGTTTCGCCGTTGTTCTCGGCCGCGTTGAGCACACTTGTTGCGGCCGCTTTTTTTGCTGCTTTGGTTGCGCGGCGCTGCGGCGCGGCCGCTTTGCTTCGCCGGCCTGCGGCGTGGCAGGACATCCTTCTGACTTCACTCTATATCGGCGTCGCTTTTCATTCCCTGTTTTTCATTGGACTGCGCTTTACGACTGCGGGAAACGCCGCGATCCTGCTGCTGCTCGAAGTATTTTTCTCCTTCCTTATTCTTGGGCTTATTCTCCGTCATGAGCCGATGCGGCCCAGACAGCTTCTCGGTGCTTTTTTAATGGTTGCCGGTGCGGCGGTTGTACTATTGCCCAATGTGTCAGGTTTGCGCTGGGGAGATTTTTTGGTCGTGCTGGCAACCGCGTTTGGCCCTCTCGGCAACAAGCACGCACAAGCTGCACGCAAATCTTCAACCGCTGAAGAAATCATGTTCTGGAGAAGTATGATCAGCGGATGCGTCTTGCTGGTTCTCGCCTGCGGGTTCGAATCCTGGCCGTCCGGGGCTGGTTTGTGCGATTCTTTCTGGTATCTGGCGGTAAACGGTGTCCTGATTTTTGGCCTCTCGAAGATCCTTTGGATTGAAGGCATTCACCTCATTCCGATTACGATAGCCATCTCACTGCTCAGTGTCTCACCCGTCTTTACGCTTGCGGCGGCTTATTTTGCTTTGGAAGAGCCGGTCACAGTATTTCAGGTATGTGGTCTGCCGTTTCTCGGCGCCGGTGTCATTATGCTGACAAAAAAGACCGCAGGGCTGCCGGTGGAAGCAGGTCTATAAAGAAAGCTCTCAAAACGACTGCCCCTTGACTAGCTGATAATAAAGAAGCTGGGTAGAAAGAACGCCGGTAAGCATGGTGGCCAGACTTTGTATCCTGCCATGAGTGTGCAGGGAAGACGCGGCGGCAACTTCGGCTTTTGCTTCAGTAACTGTTTTTACACTGAAGAGACCTGTTTCCTGGATAGCGGATTCGCTCAAAAGGTCTTCCCGCCAGGCAGGTGTTTCAGCACGCCAGAGCCAATCATTAGGTGCATTAAATGCGTACTTGCGCCGCTTATAAAGCGCTCGGGGCAGCACTGATTGAAACGCTTTTCTAAGCACATATTTTTCACGCAGGCCGAACATTTTATGCAGCGGCGGAATCTGCGCAGAGAAATCTATCATCCGGTTTGATAAGTAAGGAACCCGTGCCTCTACGGAATTGGCCATGGAGTTGCGGTCTGTACGGTGCAGAATGTAGTTCGGCAACCGCGTCTTCAGCTCCAGGTAGATGGATTTGTCAAAGTCATTAATTCTCGCATAGCTGCTTCTCAAGCGTGCGCCCAGCCCGGCGATGTAAGAGTCTTCCCGCAAGCTGTCTTGCAGCTTCTCGCGGAAAAATGGCTCTTTCATCTGACTGTTTAGCTGCCACAGCGGATACCAAGCCGGATAGGTTCCGAAACGGTGGATCACGGGGGTTAAATCAGCGGAGTAGGCGTTAAAAAACATGCGCTGCTCATCCGGCAAAGCAACAAAAAAGCGAAGCACCTTTTCCAAAAGCGGGGTGCGTACCGACTGCAGCGCGGGAAGACTTAGTGCGCGGCGTGCTTGATTGAGCGTATACACGCCATAGCCGCCAAAAAGTTCATCGGCGCCCTCGCCGGTCAGCACAACTTTTGTGCCCGTTTCGCGCACCAAGGCAGAAAGGCGGTAAAGCGGGATATCTAAGGTTGAAAACTGGGGCTGTTCAATATTACGGATAACCTGCGGGAAGTAACCGCCTTCGGCGCCCGACAATTCCAAAATGTGTCCATCGAATCCGCAGCGGGAAATTGTATCCAGAAATACCGGCGATTCATCAAATGCTTTTTCTTGGAATTTTATGGAAAAACTCGACATGCGCTCTTTGATTGCCTCGCTGAGCAGTGCCGCAGTTATTGTCGAATCAATGCCGCCGCTAAGATACGAGGCTACCGGCACATCGCCGATCGTGTGTGAGGCCACCGCTTCGCGGAAAGTCTTGCGTAAGCCTGATGCGTAAGGCCCGACAAGCAGGCTCCCCTTTTGGGCGGCGTCTGGAAAAACCGGCTGCCAATATTCGTGCGCGCTGCTGGTCCCTGTGTTTAAGTCGTAGACCGCAATTGATGCCGGTAGAATATTCTTAACCTCCTGGAAACACGTCCCTCGGCCCGGAACGTAGGCAAAGGTGAAAGCATCGTAGATGCCCTGGGCATCGAGGGCGGGACGGACCAGGCCGGTGGCGAACAGCCCCTTCAACTCTGAACTGAATACGGCATATTCCCGGTCTTCGTATAAATGCAGCGGTTTGATGCCTAAGCGGTCGCGTACGGCCAAAATCTTTTTTTTCACCGTGTCGATGATCACGAAGCTGAACATACCATCGAGTTGCAGCACGAATCCTTCCGGATCTTCTTCGTAAAGATGCAGAATTACCTCAGAGTCGGAACGTGAATGGAAGCGATGGCCCTTGCTGGAGAGCTGGGTGCGCAGAGCTTCGAAATTATAAATCTCGCCATTGCAGACCAGTGCGATAGTCTTGTCTTCATTAAACAGCGGCTGGTCGCCGCCAGCAATATCAACGATGCTCAGCCGGGTGAATCCGGCCGCGCAGTTTTCCCAAAAGAAAGAGCCGCTGGAATCGGGTCCGCGGTGCGCCAACGCCTGATTGGCGCGTTCAATGGCAGATTTCTCAACAGGCCGCTGATTCTTATCCAGTATGCAAATAATCCCGCACATTACCCGCTTGTCCTCACCATTAAAACACGCGCTAAAGTATACTTAGAACAGAGGATCTACGCTATCCCTCACCAGATCATCCAAGCTGATTGCCTGCATCCCTGCCGGGAACCGCAGGGTGAAGAGGCGTTCCTTTTCTTGCGAAAGATCGGCATTGACACGCACTTCGCGCATATTCAGCTCCCCGGAGACTGCAAGCTGGGGCAGAGAAAAAGATATCCGCGACGGAAAAACGAGATTTTCTGCTCCCGACAAGTCATAGTTATAGGACGAATAAATAATGGTCCGTCCATCTTCGTCTGTCAGCTCGCTGGCGATGAGCAGAGGGCAGCGCGCCTCAGCGGAAATAAGGCGGCTAGTGTCCGTGCAGCCGGCAAGATCCAGCAGCAACACGAGCTTTCTCTCCGCGCCCGGCAGGATCACCAGAGCGTGATTTGTTCTATCGTGCCGCATTATCTCTGCCTGTTGCTCCTGATCCGAGCTCACTGCGGCGCGTCCCGCAAGCCAGCGCATGAACTCTTCGGGTACAAACGGTATTGCCAACAGTTTTTGCAGATTCTCACTGGAAGATGCGCCAGCAAACGCTTGCATTTTGTTGAGATTTATCGCGCGCAGCTCCTGCGCATCGGCAATGATTAACGCACTGAGCCGGTTAAGTGCGGTAGCGAAGAATTCCAGCCGCAGAACCTCCGGATAAATGAAGACCGCAGCCAGGGTCGGGTTCTCTTCTCCTGCGCGATGGCGCAGCCGGGTTTCAATGCGCGCACGTACCGAGCGGATTTGTGCATTTTGAGCTTCGATCGCGCTGATCATCGATGCTTTCCCGGCAGCATCTACCGGGCGGTAGCCCTCTGTCGTGATGCGGCCGCGGCTGCGGGGCGTGCAACTGCAGAGCAGAAACATTGCGCAAAGAACGGCCCGCAAGATGAGCTGGAGCGATGCATTCATTTAGCCGGTTCTGCGCCCAATTCTCTCAACAGTGATTCAACGCGTACGCCAATCTCTTTATCTTCGGAATCCGGCGCCGAGTCCCGTGCGCGGTGCAGCGCTTTGATTGCGTCATCCCGGCGGTTAAGCTTCAACAGCGCGCGCGCATAGTGCTCGAGAATGACGGCATCCTCATTGGCCAGTTCCGCGGCACGTTTCAGCTCGCGCAGTGCGTCCTCGTAGCGGCCCATTTGATAGTACGCCCAGCCCAGGCTGTCGATGTAGTACCCGTTTTGCGGCTCCAAGGCTAAGGCGCGATTAATCAAGTCCAGCGCCTCTTCAAGATTAATGCCTGCTTCAGCGTAAGAATAGCCCAGGTAGTTCAGCGCGTTTGCGTTATTCGGATTGAGTTCGATCGCCCGGCGCATAGATGCCAGTGCTTCGTCCTTCCTTCCCGCTTCGTCCAGGTAGACGCCCAGAGTAAAATGATAATCATCGGATTGATCTGTCTTCGATTCTTGTTGAAGAGAAATTACCTGCTCCACGAGCTTAATTGCCTCGGGCAGCCGCTTGTCATCCCGCAGCAGCGACGCCTTGAGCATCATCAAGCGCAAGTTGTTCGGTCTGGTGGTCAGTAAGTTATCAACTAATTCGACGGCGCGATCGAAGCTTTGAACCTCGCGCAGCAGATAAACTCCGAGAGTGGATGCTTCAAGAAAGTACTCCTGATCCGGCTTGATCGCGCGAATCTGTTCCAGTGCATCTTCCACGCGCTTCATTGCGGCGTAAGTCGAGGCCAAATAGTAACGCGCCGGCGCATTTTCCGGATGCTGTGATAGAACGAGCCGCAATTCGGTTTCTGCTCCTTCATAATCGCGCCGCTGCAGTTTAATCAAGCCAATCTTCAGCCGGGTCTGTGAAGGATCGGTTTCAATCTTGCTCAGAGTTTCGAATTCGGTCAAGGCATCGGGCACCTGATCCTTGCCCAGCAGGATGTCTCCGCGCAGTTCACGTGCTTTGATATTGCCCGGGTTGCGCTTAATCAACTGATCCGTAATTTCGATAGCTTTGTCGAAGCGCTTCTGGAGCGTGTAGACCCGCGCCAAATCGAGATAAACCGGCTCTTTGTTGGGAGTGAGCTCGAGCGCTCTGTGATAAAGTGTCTCGGCTTCGGCCAGGTCGCCGGATGTTACGGCGAGCCGGGCTAGATAATAGACGGCGATAAATGATTTCGGTTTAGCTTTGAGCAACTGGTCCAGGGTTGCTTTTGCTGCCGGCATGTCGTTTTCTTGCGCATAAAGGCTGGCGAGAAGAATGTAAGGATCTTCACTCTTTGCTTTTGAAAGCTCAATCAGCCGCTTGTACTCCGCGATGGCTTCCGGGTTGCGTTTCTTCGCCGCTAATATCCCGGCGCGAAGCTTGATTAAGTCCGTGTTCTCGCTGTCTTGTTCGATACCGGTTTCAGTTTCGGAGAGGGCCCGGTTCAGGTCACCTTGGCGCAGGTATAGCTGCGCCAAACGTTTTCGCAAAGTCGGCGCCGAATACTGTTCTTCAGCGGAAGCCGCTTCGAAATACTTGACTGCTTCGTCGAATTTCTCATCGGCCAGCGCCAGTTCGCCGAGCATGAAATTATAAGCGGCAAGGGACGACCGCCGGACTTTCGGTGAATCGGCAGCAGCAATCGCTGTGTGCTCTTGATCAATCGCTGTTTTCTTGGCGGAGAACAGCGTGCATGAAAAACAGCAAAAGGCCGATAAACCGACAAACCATAGCCGCCAGGCAGGACAGATTTTGTAAAGTTTCATTAGTTAAGTTCCACATGGATCCGCGAGAGGAAACAAGCGCTGCGGATAGAGCTGGGATTTTCCTTGTTATGCAGCTTCACGCACCGGCGCACTGGCTATTCTTCTCCGACAGCAGCCGGCATATCGTCAACCTCTTGCCTGCGCGGTGCATCGAAACTTCTTGCTGGCGGCACCGCATCTGCCTCGACTATTTCTCTGATGCGTCCCGCGGGAGCCTTCTGGATGCGTCCCGCAAGCGGCGAGGGGATGAACTTCTGCAAGCGTCCGCTGGCTGATTCTTGGATTAAAGCGTCATCGAGGATGACATCCTGCGACAGAGCCTCACTAGCGCGCGCGAGCATTGTTTTGACTTGACTTAATGTCAGCCGCATTCCCCGCCAAGGGATCGACTCGTTCCCCGGATCTTTGCGGGACAATCCGTCAATAAGCTGTTCAAGCATCGCAACCAACTCGACGGCATCACCGAGCTGCCGCATACCGTCTGTCTTACGCATCACGAACCTCCAAGATCGTCGATTAAGTTCAATTGCACCCTGGCAAGACTCAACCGCGCTGCCCTGCTGGAGCAACAAGCCAAGCAGGTATACGCGTTATGGCCACACCTCTATTACTCCAAAACGTGGCCATGCGCATGTGCTCTTAATTAGGCATATTGCCGAGTGATTGAGTAGTAAATTATCACATCCTAGATTAATGGCAAGCTCTCCGTTAGGGCAAAATGCCAAAGGCGGAAATTACCGATCCTGGGCAGCGGTTATGGGGGCTAACGCAACTTTCGGGCGTTTATTGGCTCATTTATCTAAGTATCCAGTTTGCATATCGGAATAATGACTGTTAAGAAAGAAGCGCATCTATCACCGCAAGCAAGGCGTGGTCAGCGAACTGCCGGGCGAATCTTGACCGGCTTGCGGAGGGTGGAGCGGTTAGAGAGAGTGCCATGGTGCTCCGGGGCCCGGTGCGTTAGTAACGGCAAAAGCGTCTTTAGCGAAATTATATAATTATTCTGCAATGATTGAGATCATCGTTAATCAAAATCTTGAAAAGGCTATGCGCGTTCTCAAGCGCAAGCTCATCCGCGAAGGAGTGTTCAAGGAATTAAAGTCTCGCCGGTTTTATGAAAAGCCATCAGAACGGCGAAAACGCAAAGAGAAAGAAGCGAAAAAGAAACGGCGCAAGGACCTGGATCGCCAGAAACGCTTCGCCCCATAGGAAGGCGTCCCTGAATGCGGCTTTTGGCCGATCTCGTGCGAACGGGAAATTACGACTCAGTGCCGCCCTCCGGTAATAGGGCTCCTTCGCCGTAATTCCCCGTTCGCACGATCTCGGTTCAAAAGCCACTTTCAGGAACACCCTCCTGTGAATAGGAAAGCCGGGCCAGAAGGCGGATGCAGGGGTAGAGCCAAGCGTTCTTACTGCGGGAAAGTCATCGCAATTCCGGGGCTTTCTTTGGCGGGGCGAAAATGTAGAATGCATTCTCTATGCGCCGCTTTAGAATCATTCCACCAATTATTTACCGCTATGTGACGGCGGAGATCCTTTGGCCGTTTCTGCTGAGTTTGTTTGTTTTTACCGGAATTCTCTTTCTTGCGCGAAGTCTCAAACTTGTTGATTTGGTGATTAACAAGGACGTTCCTGTCGGCGACATTCTGCTTTTGTTTTCGTATATCATTCCCCGGTTCCTCGAAATTGCTGTTCCAATGTCTCTGCTCCTCGCCGTGATTCTTGCATTCGGACGGCTAAGTTCAGACAGCGAGATAATAGTTATCCGCGCAACGGGATTAAGCATTCGTTCTCTCGCTTATCCGGTGCTCCTTTTTGCTGCCGCGGCAATGCTTTTCACAACCATCATTGCTTTCTGGATCCGTCCTTGGGCGAACCACCGTCTGGGCGTGGGAATGTTTGAAATTGCGCGAAGGCAGACAACCTCCGCGCTGGTTCCTGGGGCCTTCAATAATCTGGGGCAGCTTACAATCTATGCCGAGAGGATCGGACAAAACGGAAACAAGCTGGAGAATGTTATTATCAGCGATCTGCGCAATCCCGAATTAATGCGGATTTTTTTTGCAAAGCATGGTCAAATCGTTTCTGACGAGAAATCCCGGACTCTTAACTTAAAACTTTTTGATGGAAGTATTCAGGAAGGCGCTGGACAGGATTTCAGCATGACTTATTTCGAAATTACCAGTGTGCGGCTGCCGCACCGGGAACTGCTGGAAGAAGCGCCGACACGCGGCGGAAAGAAATCGAATGAAATGTACATCGCGGAGCTGAACAACGCGATTGCCGCGCTGCGGCGCGAAGCTCCTGTTGATGAGAAAAACCAACGGCGCAATCTCGCACGTTTCCAGGTAGAGCTTCAAAAAAGGATCGCGCTGCCGTTTTCCTGCCTTTGCATCGCGCTGATTGCGCTGGCGTTGGGCATTCAGCCCAGCCGCGGGGGGCACACCTGGGGTGCTGCGGCGAACGTTGCCATGGGCATTTCGTTGATTCTTTTTTACTATGTGCTGTTTGCTCTGGCCAGTACGCTGGGCGAGCAAGGACGGGCGCATGCTGCCGTCGTTTGGATGCCGAACTTGCTGTTTGCCGTGCTTGGCCTTTATCTCGCAGAAAAGACCGGGAGCGAACAATGGCTTGCCGTATCGGAAGCCATTGGCGACAAGCTGCGCTGGCTTGCGGCAAAACTGCGTATCATTCCCGCAGCACAATGAGAGCAGTATCATGAGAGAGCTTAGACTATCGGTGATGCTTAAGGTTTTTACGCGATCCCTGCGCCGGTTCGCCCTCCGGCTGTCCCCGACGGTTATCGACCGCTACATCCTGCGTCAGTTCTTCAGCGTGCTTATGCTTTGTCTTTTTGCCGCCGTTTCGCTGTTTCTTGTTTTTGAGCTTTTTGAACGAATGCGTGTCTTTGTCGAGAATCAATCGACATTATGGCAGGCCGTTGAGTATCTTGGATTAAAGATTCCGTTGATTATCCAGCTAATGACTCCGGTGAGTGTGCTTGTCGCTGTGTTGATCAGCATCGGACGCCTGTCTCAGCTTTCAGAGATTACGGCGATGCGCGCCTGCGGTGCGAGCGTCTTTTCCTTGGTCCGTCCCTTGCTGATAGCGGGCTTTGTGGTATCCGTGCTCATGTTCGTGATGGGTGAAACGCTTGTCCCTTGGGCCACACAGCGCGTCGAGGAAATCTATCATCTTGATATCAAGAAAAAGGACATAAAAGGAAGATTCAGCAAGGCCAACTTTTGGTACCGTGACAAAAATAAGTTCTACAGCATCGGCTTTTATAATTCACGCACCTCGACGCTCGAGGGTATTTCTCTGTTTAAAATAGATGATCATTTCCGTCTGCAGAAACGCATTGTGGCCAGCTCGGCATCATGGGGCGGGAGTCCGCTTATTGGCTGGTCGATGAAGGATGTTGCGGAGGCCGTGCCTTCTGGTAAGAGCGATTTTAGTGTAACGACCTTCCGCGAACTGCCGCTGGTGATCAAGGAGAAACCGCGCGATTTTTACAATTTAGAGCGAAGTCCAGAAACGCTTAGTTACACTGAACTAAGGCAGTATATCGCCAAACTTTCCGGCGACGGAGTGCCCGTGACGCGTTACCTGGTAGATTTGGCGGCAAAGGTTTCTTTCCCGTTGGTAAATCTTATCGTTGTGCTTGTGGCATTTTCTTTCGCGCTGATTCCCGCGCGCTCTGGAAATATGAGCCTCAGTTTCGTCGCCGGCGTGAGCACGGGGTTCGGTTATTACGTAGTGCACGCGATCAGCACTTCTCTGGGCAGTGCGGAACTGCTGCCGGTAACATTATCTGCCTGGTCGGCAAATATCCTGCTTGGAACTATCGGCGGCTATTTAATCGCGCGTGCTGAATATCGCTAGTCTCAAATACGCGAATAAATTCGCCGCAGCCGGGTGCTGAAGGCATGCCCTTTTTGCACCGGTGGGGCGGGACCGGCTGGTGGAAATGCGCTTGCCTGGCCGTAGGTTGTTTAGCCCGGCAGTATACGCTGCAAGCGCAGTTCTGCAAGCCGGCGGCGGCGCGCCGTCAGCACCCTGCGGGCTCCGGCTTGTTGGTCAGTCTTTTGGCGGGCCGTAGAGATGACGCCGAATTTCTGTGCGTTGTTCTGCCGCAGCATCATGACTAGTTCCGCTGGCAATCGAGACTGCTTCGGCCAGCGCGACACCGACCTCGGCTTCACCGGCTGCGACAAACGTGGCGCCCGCGCGGCGCAATACGCGCGCGGCGCGCAGATGAGCACAGCGCACGAGGATGCGGAGCGCCGGGTTAAGCGCCCGCGCTTGCCGGATTATTTCAGCCGCATCTTCGACATCGGCGCTCAAAATCAAACTGCCGGCCGCTGCGATGCCCGCTTCTTCCAGTGTTCCGGGCCGCAAAACGTCGGCATAGAGCGCCTTGCGGCCCTTTGCCTGGAGCCGGCGTACGGTTTCTAAGTTCAGGTCAATTACGGTGACGTCGGCGCCGCGGCTGCGGAGCAGCCGGTGTACGATTTTACCGATGGGTCCATAGCCGATCAAAATGCAGCGGTTGGGATGGATCTCTTGCGGCTGCCGTGTGCCGCTTACAATAAGATTGGGCGTCTGGGACGACATCTGGCGTGCCCAGCGATAAATGGTGGGATTAAAGGCGATGGAGATGATCGATGCGGCAACCAAAGCATTCCAGCCGCTGTCATTAATCAGGCCCAGTTCACGCGCAACCGTACCGAGAATAAAGCTGAACTCGCCCACCTGAGAGAATGCTGCTCCTACCGGGACGGCAGTGGCCAGCGGAAGGCCCAAAACACGCACCGTGAGCGCGGCGGCCAAGGGTTTGCCGATCACCACCACAAGCAGCACAAGGGATATTACCTGCGGTGTCTTAATCAAGCTGCTGGGATCAAATAGCATTCCAACCGAAACGAAGAACAGCACGGCGAAAGCATCGCGCATCGGGACCGCATCGCCGGCGGCTCGTGCCGCAAATTCTGAACGGCCAACCGCTAAGCCGGCAAGAAATGCGCCGAGTTCCATGGATACGCCGAAAAGTTCGGCCGAACCGACGGCAATTCCCACGGCAAGCACGAGTACCGCAAGGGTGAAAAGCTCGCGTGAGCGGGTTTTGGCAATCTGCTCTAATGCCCACGGGATCCCCCAACGTCCTAGCACGACGACGACGGCGACCAATCCTGAAATCTTGAGCGCAGCCAAACCCAGCACGGAGCTGATGCTTTGTGAAGCGCTTTCCTGTGAGCCAAATAGTATGGGCAGAAGCAGCAGCATTGCCACCGTGAGGATGTCCTCCACTACCGTCCAGCCGATTGCGATGTAACCGATCTGCGCATGCAGATCATGCCATTCGTCGAGCACCCGGGCCATGACTACCGTGCTAGCCACGGAAATGGCCATTCCCAGAATTATTCCCGGAATCCAATCCCAGCCGAGCAAGCGCAGCAAGAGCGCGAGACCTAGGGTAGACATCGTGCTTTGAATGAGCGCACCCGGCACGGCCACGCGCCATACCGCAAGCATCTCCTGCAAGTGAAAGCGCAGCCCAATGCCAAAGAGGAGGAGAATCACACCGATCTCGGCAAATTTCTCAGCCACGGAGTGATCGGCGACATAGCCGGGAGTAAATGGACCCACCACAATGCCCGCCAGCAAGTATCCCACGATCGGAGACACCTTCAAACGGTGCGCGAGATAGCCAAAGATTAAAGCCCCGGCGAGACCGCTGGAGAACGTCATGAGCACACTTAAATCATGCACCGCAGTCTCCAGTGGTCAATATCGATTGCCGGTTGATTTTGCGCATCTTGGTACTTGCAAATTCGTCGTTCGCCGCGATCTTAGTCAATGTCTATAGTGCCTGATTGACACAAGCCTAGGCAACCCGCAAATTCTCAGCGTAATTCTCGGACGTGCCGCGGGAGCATGCAAGGAGCACAGGTTTAAGCGAATACGGCATCGCGAAAGCACGTTTCGCAAAATACAGGATGGGGTCCGGTTTCATACGCTGTCTGAAACGCGGTACCGCATTTTGCGCAGCGGCCTGCGCTGAGCGGAGGAATCCTGAAAAAGCTGAGCTTTTCGTGAATTCGCTCTAGAGGTGTTTGACCGGGCGGCGCAAGCCGGTGTGTCCGGTAGAAATCCAACTCGGCTTTGATAATTCGAAATGCTTTGCGGGATTGTGCGGAGAGTAGTGTCTTAGTGCAGATTGCATCATCAACATCGCAGATGTGATCGGGTAAAGCGGTGACTTGCGCTGGGTCTGCTTGAAGTTCCTCTTGCTTGTTCCAGCGCAAGCCGCGTTTTGCGGCTTCATCGGGCGGCAGCGGGAAAAACGCGTTAACCTCGCTGTTGTTGTAATAAAACGGGCTCAGTTCCGCAGGGAAGAAGGACCCATATTCCCCGGTGCTGCGCATATGAGCTTTGACCCGGGGCAGGAGAGCGAAATATTCATCCTTGGTGTACTGCCGGTTGAGGATGCAATAACTTGCCTTGCGCAATCCGGTGCAGCCGAAGCAATGCGAGCATCCATAGCAGCACAGAATGCAGTATTCGAGATCGCGGGAACCTTGCCAGCACTCAGCGCAGAATCGCAAATTATAAACGCTGTCACCGGCGGTCACCGAGTTGTATATCAGTTCAGTATCAGTGCCGAAATGAGCATGGGCAATGGAGCTTTTTGCGCGGTCAAGATAAATGCAGTCAGTCAGATCCTCTGAATTGGTGACAAAGAAGCAGTTGCGGCAATTACGCGTATTGCGAATGTGGTTGCCGCTGGAATTCAGGTTCTCTGCGCCATAATAGACCTTAATTGGTGCGGCGGCAGAAATCTTGCGAAAACGGCGTTTCTGTGCATTGACCGCAATGCGGCTGCCCAGATCGATTTCCTGGATTTTTTTCTCGTATTGAGTTTTCGACAACTGCTCGTTTTCGAAACAATAACTGCGGTGACTGAGATTAGTGCAGAGCCAGCAGTTAGCGCATCCGTAGCATTGGAAAAGAAAAGCAGAATCAGTGCAGTTCTGGCAGTGTTCTGAGAAGCGAAGGTTATAGCAGTCGGTGATGTTTACGCAATCAAAGCAAAGTTCGCACTGCTTTGCGAAAACGCAGTCAACAAGACACCGGGAGTGCCAAAGGGCGTAAGAAAACATGCAGTCCTCCGTGAAGGAGGAGGAAAAAACGAGGTAGCAGTTTTTGGCGCTGGTAATGCCGTTGGTATAGAAGCTGTTTTCCATTGTTGGCAGAACGACGGCGAGGTTGGGGTAGGGCACACGCGAGAATAAACGTCCGAACTGCTGAAAAAAAGGCTGCTGGAAATTATAGTTTTGCGCATAATTGCGTGCATCCCAGACATCTGACTGCCAAAGCTCGACGTCGTAAACACTGAGACCCCTCTCCGGCGGGACGCAGCTCAAAATTGGTTTTCCGGAATAGGCGCAGGTGCTGTGATAAAGATAAGGGCGGTTGCGGAAGACAAGCATCTGCCGCAGCCGCTCAGGAAAAGAAAGCACCGGCAAAGGGACGTCGTTTGCGCGGCAGTATTCAACTTCCGCTGCGGATGTCTCAAAAGGTCCGCCGGTTACCGCACAGATCCGCTGCATTATGCGAAATGCAGTATAAGAGCTGAGAAATCGAAACTCAATCGACTATCTTTATCGCAAGTTCCGGACAACCCTCGACTGCCTCCCGGCAGGAGTCTTCACTGCCCGGCGGCACTGGATCAGCGATAACTTTAGCTTTTCCGTCGTCCGCCATTTCGAACACCTCGGGGCAAATCGAAGGACAAACGCCGCAGCCCATGCACAATTCTTCATCGATTTTAACTTTCATTATCAAAGAATCCTTTAAGAGCAATTAACCAATAATATCTAGCGATTTCCCCAGCTTTTGCGCGGGTCGCCTCGAAGCGTAGCTTTTTATAGCCTTTTGGACCGGTGCAGTCCAGGTCTGCTTCCGAGAGACGCCTGCCAGCTCCTGTCGCGCAGGCTGGACAGCTTTTCAACGAAGTGATTTCTGCTTCCCGCAGAGAAGCCAGTCTGGGACATCGCGAACAGCCAGGGACGCATTTCTAAGTTTAGATGCTTTAGCTCACAAAGAGAAGCGGCTGCATCAGCGGCCAGCGGTATGCTACGTATCCAGAACAAGTCCATTCATGTCGAATATGACAGCGGAATACTTCCTCTGTGGCGGCGTGGTAACACGGAGCATTGGCTACTTACTTAACGTATCGAGCCAGTAAGCGAGCAAGCTGTCCAGCATTGCCTCGCGTTCAACCCGCGGCTTCCAGCCAAAGTCCTTGTTTGCTTTGCGGAAGCTGCCGTAGAGGTCGGCGATATCTACTTTACGCACACGCGAAGCATCCTGCGCCAGTTCTACCTCAATGCCGGCAAGCTTTATCAGCATCTGCAGCCACTCGCCAATACTTAGGCTTTCCCCAAAACAAAGATTATAGGCTTCTCCCGGTTTGCCATTAAGCAATGCCTCCCGATAGCCGCGCACAATATCCGAGACGTCGCTGTAATCGCGCTTCGGATCCAAACTTCCGACCTGAATCACCGGTGACTGCTGCCCCAGCTTAATCGCGGCAATCTGCTTGGCGAAGCCCGAGAGGGCAAAGCTGTCGCTTTGTCCGGGGCCGATATGCGGGAAAGGGCGGACACGCACAATATGCATCTGTTCGCGAAACCAGCAGCGAAACGCGCTGAGGTCCGCCGCCGCTTTTGTTACGCCATAAGCGCTGATCGGGCGCAGCTCCGAGTTTTCAGTGAATGGCAGCCCGCCTGGACGCGGACTGCCGTAAACTTCAGCCGAGCTGACAAACAGCACCCGGGAACTGCGCGAATAATTTAAGACAGCATCAAGAAGATTCGTCGTGCCAAACAGATTGACGGCGAAGATCTGGTTGGTGTCTTTTTCTCCCTGCGGCACGAAGGAAATGCCCGCGAGATGATAAATTGCGTCCGGTTTAAGCAACGACACCACTTCGTTGACCATTTCACTGTTGGTAATATCAAGAGCCAGACTTTGCACAGCTCTTGGTATCTCAACCGCATTGCCGTATCCGGGATCTCCGGGATAATACGTTAAAGCGACATCATCCCCGCAACTCAGAAGATGGGCTGCTAAATGCCGCCCGACAAAACCGTGCCCGCCCGTTACTAACGCTCTCATTATTTAACTAACCAGTGCTATCCTTGTTTAAGCCGTTTAAGATCCTCTTCGACCATCATTTCGACCATTTGCGCGAAAGATACACGCGGCTTCCAGCCGAGTATCTGCTGCGCCTTCGTGGCATCGCCCACCAAAACATCGACTTCTGCCGGCCTGATGAACTGTTGGTCTACCACAACATGCTGCTGCCAGTCCAAGCCTACGCATCCGAAAGCTGCCGCGACAAGCTCGCGCACGGAATGCGAAACTCCGGTAGCTATTACAAAATCCTCCGGACGCGGCTGCTGAAGCATCAGCCACATTGCTTCCACGTAGTCACCGGCGAATCCCCAATCCCGGTGCGCGTCGAGGTTTCCAAGACGCAGCTCCGACATCATCCCCAGTTTAATTCGCGCCACACCGTCGGTGATTTTTCGCGTAACAAACTCTAATCCGCGCCGGGGAGATTCATGATTGAATAAAATGCCGGAGACGGCAAAGATGTTGTAGCTCTCCCGGTAATTCACTGTGATGTAGTGTCCGTAAACCTTAGCCACCCCATAAGGCGAGCGCGGATAAAATGGTGTTGTTTCTTTTTGTGGGGTTTCCAAGACCTTGCCGAACATTTCCGAGCTCGATGCCTGATAAAACCTGATGGAAGGATCGACCAGCCGGACGGCCTCAAGCATGCGGGTGACGCCCAGGGCCGTAAATTCTCCGGTCAGCACCGGCTGCTGCCAGCTTGTCGGAACAAAACTCTGCGCCGCCAGATTATAAACCTCCCGCGGCTTGATCTCTTGCAGCAGGCTGATCAATGAAAGCTGATCCAGGAGGTCTCCTTGGCGCAGCTCGAAGTCTCCCTTGATGTGTGCGATTCGTGCAAAGTTTTCAGTGCTTGCGCGCCGAACCATGCCGATGACCCGGTAGCCTTTGTTTAAAAGCAATTCGGAGAGATAGGATCCGTCCTGACCGGTTACGCCTGTGACTAATGCTACTGGTTTTGCCATAGATTATTTGCCTTATTTTCTGTTTCCCACAATCTCAAGCCGCTGCTTTTGCTCCCATTCCTGTTGCATGTTCAGAGCAGATCGGAGCGCTGAGCAGCTTTCAGTTTATCCACTACCTTCTTAACATCCTGTGATTGGCTGCGGCGGCATACGAGCAGCGCGTCTTCGGTATCAATAATAATCAAGTCTGATAATCCCACTCCGGCGATCAATTTCTTTCCGCCTACTACGGTGCAGCCGCTTGAGTCAAGCAGCAGGACTTCGCCCTGCACTACATTGTCTTCTGCGTTCGGGTTCTGCGCCAAAACTGAGTCCGACCAAGAACTCCAAGAACCGACATCGCTCCAAGAAAAAGACGATCCAGAGAGCATGATTACTTTTTCAGCCTTTTCCAAAACGCCCGTATCAATCGAAACCCCTTCCATCGCGGCATAAGCGGCCGCTGCTTTGGAATAGCTGTCATGCTGAGAAAGAGATGATTCCAAGATATCAAGCTGGGCCGCGATGCCGGGCAGAAGCCGCGCGATCTCGCGCAGGATAACCGAAGGACGCCAGGCGAACATGCCGCTGTTCCAGAAGAATTCGCCTGAATCCAAATAACGCTGCGCCGTCTGCATGTCGGGTTTTTCCACAAATTGTGCTACGGCATATGCCGGCACAGCAGGCTGATGACTGCCCGCGAATGCCTCCCCCCGCTGGATATAACCGTAACCTGTTTCGGCTCTGTCGGGCTTAATGCCGATAGTAACGAGCGCGTCCTCGGTGCGGGCCAGGGCGAGCGCCTCGCGGTAGACGGCAAGAATGCCTGGCGTGCCGTACACCACATGATCGGCTGGCAAGCAAAGCATCGGCACATCGCCCACTGTCTGAAGAATATACTTGGCAGCAAAACCGATACAGGGCGCGGTATTGCGCGCGAGCGGCTCAGCTAAGATACAGGCGTGTGGAATATGTTCCAGGACGAGACCTTTCTGGTTTTCTGCCGTAACAACCAGGATGCCGGCTTTGCCGACTAAAGGCTCCACGCGGTCTGCGGTTATGCGAATCAAGCTCTGTTCGGTTCCGGCAAGCGGCAGAAACTGCTTGGGGCGCTGCGTCCGGCTGAGCGGCCAAAATCTTGTTCCGCTTCCACCTGCCATAATCACAGCGACTGCGGGCAGGTCTTGCCCCAAACGCCCAGCAACAACTTCTTTCATTGCTTCTCCTTTAAAATTCCCAGTTCTTCCAGATGCCCGCGGATGTCATCCTTCCAGTCCGGACACGGAGTGCCCAACAGCCTTTCCAGCTTTTTTACCGCAAGTGTCGAGTATGGCGGCCGCGGCGCCGGACGGTTAAGTTCGGCGCTTGACCAGGGTTTAAGCTCGGCGGCTAGTCCTGCCTGCCGGAATATTTCTCCGGCATACATAAACCAGCTTACATCGCCTCGTGAAGCAGCATGATATACGCCTGAAGCGTCATGCTGCATAAGCTTGATCAAAGTTTCTGCCAGCCATCTGGTCCAAGTCGGGGAGCCTATTTGGTCGTCAACGACGCGAATTTCCTTTTGTTCCTTGGCGAGGCGGAGCATTGTATCCAAAAAATTCGGCCCATAGCGTCCATGAAGCCAGCTCGTGCGGACAATGAGCGCAGCATGCGGGGCAAGGGTGCCGAGCGCAAGCTGATCGCCGAAACACTTGCTGTGCCCATATATTCCGCAAGGCAAAAGAGGCGAATCCTCGCACCAGGGGTTCCTTGAGGCAGCGTCTGGCTGGCGCCCGCCGCCGAAAACATAGTCTGAGGAAATGTGCAGCAGTTTGCCCCCGGATTCGCGCAGGGCGGCGGCGAGTCTTGCCGGACCGAAGGCATTGACTTGAAAGGCAGTCTGGTAGTCGGTTTCGGCTTGATCAACATTAGTATAAGCAGCACAGTTTACAATCCAATCCGGACGTTCGTGCTGGACGATGTCTTTCACCGCTTCCTGATCGGTAATGTCCAAGCGTGAAATGCTTGGTCCGGCATCGCCCGGTGTCCGGTTGTCGGTCAGTAGGGGTCTCGTTCCGGCGTCCTCCAGCAGCGGCGCGAGATCGCGCCCCAGCATGCCTGCGGCACCGGTAACCAGGATTGTTTTTCCTCGCAAAGTCATTGCGGTTCTGCCGGAATACTCAAATTATTACCCCTAAGCGTTTTCCAGGTTCGCGCCGGTCTGCGCCACAAGATTAGTCGCGCGGCGCAGCGACTCAAATGTCCCGGCATCGGTCCACCAGCCATTAAGCATCGAATACTGAAGCTCGTCGCGTTCAATATACATATTGTTTACATCGGTGATTTCCAGTTCGCCCCTGTCAGATGGCGAGAGACGCGAAATCATCGAAAAAACATGCCCGTCATAAAAATAAATTCCCGTCACGGCAAAACGACTGGGAGGATTCTTGGGCTTTTCAACAATTCGTATAACCTTGTCGCCGACAATCTCGGCGACACCGAAACGATGAGCGTCTTCCACTTCTTTTAACAAGATTCGCGCCCCTTTTCCTTGGCGCTCAAACTCGTTTACGGCTGATTTAATGTTGTACTGGATAAGATTATCGCCAAGTATCACGCAAATCGGGCTGCCGGCGGCGAAGTACTCGGCCAAAGACAGCGCGTCAGCAATTCCGCCTTCCCCCTCTTGATAAGTGTAATTGAGATGTTTAAGCCCGAAAGATGCGCCGTTGCCGAGCAGTTTAAGAAAATCCCCCGCATACTGCCCGCCGGTGACAATCAGAATATCGGTGATGCCCGCCTGAATCAGCGTTGTGAGCGGATAATAGATCATTGGCTTGTCGTAGACCGGGAGCAAATGCTTGTTGGTTACCAGCGTGCACGGGGCTAATCTTGTGCCAAGTCCGCCTGCGAGAATTACTCCTTTCATATCCGGCTCCTCTTGCTGTGTCGGTTAATTTCCATTCTGCTCGTCCCGGGTCTTGCTTGTCGGGGCAAAAAACGAATTTCCAACCTCGCCAAGCCCGACGAGCGTAACATTGAATCCAATCTTGGTTTCGTCCGGATTGATCTTATCGGTGACAATTACATCAAAGATCCAGCAGCGGCAGGAACTGAAAAAACGCAGTCCGCCTTTCTGCTCAATGAATTCGCCGCTCAAATCGTCGTACCGGCTGTAGTATCCCAGCTTCGAATGCTCGGTTAGCTGAAGCTCGAGACCGCTTTCCAACTGACGGATGTTCTCTTCGACAAACCGCAAGCCGCTGCGCAGAGTATCCCCGCGTTTGCTCTTGAGCATTCCTTGAATTGAATACGAGCTGAAGGTGTTGTCTTCGATGCTGTAATTGGTATCGCTGCGCAGGATCACGTGTTCGTTGGGAAAAAGCGTGACAGCTCCGCCCAAATCCGACAAGGGTTCTCTCGCCGGATCGGCATTGCGTTCGGCCTCAAGCACATCGTAGCTCTGAAACAACTTGAGATTCGCTAATTCTGCGATCGAACCCTGACGCAGAGGGCGGTAGTCCCCGCTTTCCGCAGTGCTATCGTCCAAACCAAAGGCGAAGGCTGGGTCCAGCAAGCTTGGTGAACGTGTGCCGCCGATATCTTCAATTTCAGGAGCTGTTTCTTCGATGCCATAGACGTACTCATTGCGCGGATCGTAGCGCCCGTACAGGCGCTGCGTGAGGCCGTAAGTCAGGACATTGCGCTGGGCGAGGTGGTCGTAATCATCGAAAAGCGGGTTATCGGACTGATCAACAAAAGGTGTAACGCGGTATTTGATTCCCGGCTCAATCGTATGTTTCAGGCGTACTAATTCCTGCGTTCTGCTGGATGCGCCGAGATCGGCGAGCTTCTTGATCAAATTTTCATCGGAAACCGGGAAAACCTTTTCCACGACGCTGTTTAAAGTCCAGATGAAGCTCGGCAGCAGGCGGGTGGACGAATCGGGGAAAGTGTTGTCGGCAGCGGAACTGTCGTAAACCGGATCCGCGGGATCGATGACATTGTCCGTTAAACTATAACTAGTGGCCCGGACATTGGCCTCAAACGAGCCATCAAAATAATTACGCACATGAAATGGAAACTTTAGCCTTTCGTAAGCTTCGGAGCGGTTGCCAGTATAACTGGAGGTGCGCGTGAAATAAACAGAAGACAAATTCGTTGTTGAGACGAGGGACATGCCCAGCGGGTTTTCTCCAAACGGACGAAAGGTATTCGTGCCGGCGATATTCAGCTCCGGCAGCCGCTGCAATTCCAAGTCATCGTTCGTAATTAGAGATTGGTTGTATTCTGCCGAAAGATCTGCCGAAAACGAGCCGGCAAGCGGCGCGCGGAGCGCGGCTTGCGAAGTAACAAAGCGCGCATTGTAGGGGGCGATATTATCTGACTCATATTCACGAACAAACAGGTCGTCCGATACGTAGCGTCCGCGCATCAGGTATTGCACGCTGCTGCCGCTCCAGGAGTGGTTGAGGTAGCCGCCATAACGATTAGCGTCAATGCTGTCGTCATACAGGCCGTCTGTGTTGGTTCCCAGCAAGTCGCCATCTCGGGCCGACTCGTTGAGATAAATGTGTCCGGTTTCTAATTCATTGCGCCGGGAGAATATGCGGCGGTATTCAACTTCCCCGCCGATATGAACATTACTTTCGTAATCCATGGTCAAGGTCATATCGGAGCTTTCGTTAAGCGCAAGAAAAAGCGGGAGCTGGAAATCTAAGCCGCTTTTCCTTCCCCCGCCGAAGGACGCCGGCAGCAATCCGGACTGCCGTTCTGTTTTTGCCGGAAAGATTAAATAAGGAAAATAAAAGACGGGCACATCATTTACGGCAAGAGTGGTATCCCATGTTTCGCCATAGCCATTGCGGGTAATTTCGGCCTCTTTTGCGCGCAAACTCCAAGGCAGGCAGCGGTCGTCGTCCGGGCACTGGCACGTGGACAACACGGCATCTTTTAGGGTGTAGGAATCTCCGGGCTGCCTGTCGGCCTGTGCCGCAAAGAGGCGGTAGTCGCCGTCCGCAAAAAAAACCTCCACGTTATTCATCTGCGCATGTCCGGACTCGAAATTCAAATGCGCCCAATCAGCAAGAAGGTTCGACGTTATGTCGCTGATGCGGACATCTCCCGACATATCGGCTTCGTTCTTTTGGATATCAACTCTGGCTCTGTCTGCTTCAGCGACGAGCGAAGAATAGGTGATAATCACCCCGCCTTCTGCGGTGGCTACGCTGCCTGTTGAATCGTAGTTGAGCGTTGCCGCATTAATGTCAAAAGGCAGAATCTCACCCAATGACTGTTTGGCCGCGGCAGCTTTCTGCTTGCGTTTGAGTTCCTGGCGTTTTGCTTTGTCTGTTTGCTTCTTGTACTTGTCTTCGAGGAAAAGATAGCGGCGATCCGGCTTTTCCACCTGAACTTGGGTTTGAGCAAACGCTGCTGTGGGCACGCTGACCAACAAGCAGAAAATTGCTGAAAATTTAAAGAGAGCCGCACGCGGCTGCCGCTCTGCTGTTCTGTGTGCTGGCGCTCGAGTGCGGGCAGATAAGCCGTTCCTTGAGTTGGAATTGCCGGCGATAACATGACAGGAATACGGCATGACTCAGCTAGTCCGCTTCCGGCCTATCAGTGGCGGACCAAGAGGTCGACCATTTGCGACAGACAGGTCTTCATATTTTTCCGTTCAACGATCAGGTCCACCATTCCGTGCTCGAGCAAAAACTCAGCGCGTTGAAAGCCTTCCGGGAGTTTGCTGCGGATTGTTTGTTCAATCACGCGCGGCCCGGCAAACCCAATCAATGCGCCGGGCTCCGCAACATTGATGTCACCGAGCATGGCAAACGACGCCGCAACACCGCCCGTTGTCGGATGGGTCATGACTGAGATGTAGGGCAGCTTAAGCTCAGACAACTTTTGCAGTGCGGCGACCACTTTCGCCATTTGCATCAGGGAGTACAGCCCCTCCTGCATGCGGGCTCCACCTGAAGAAGAGACGATGATCACGGGGACTCTTTCCTGGGCCGCTGCTTCGATCAGGCGCGCGAGCTTATCGCCGACAACAATGCCCATACTGCCGCCCATAAAGGCAAAATTGAGCAGGCCCAGCATTATTACTTTTCCATCAATTCGTGCACGTCCTGTACGGACGGCGTCCGGTCTTCCTGTCCGCTTCTCGTATTCTTTAAGCTTATCCCAGTAGCGCTTGAACTTAAGCGGGTCAGCGGTTTTTAGAGCGGCGTCGAATTCTTCGAAAGAATGGCGATCGCAGAGCAACTCAATGCGCTGATCAACCGGCAGATAAAAGTGATAGCTGCATTTCGGGCATACCATCAAATTTCTCGCCAGCTCCCGCGTATAAACAATCTCGCTGCAGCCAGTGCATTTGGTCCACAACCCACCGGGGATTTCGAGCTTAGCGCTGTCATCCGCCGAAGGTTTAGGCGCTTTTTTCCTTGAAAACCAAGCCACTTCAGAATTACCTAAATTTAGAGACGAAATAAGTCGGAAACGGTGCCAGAGGCATGCCCATTCAAACAGCTTTGCGGGAATGAATCAATGGCTTGTCATTGAACCCATAAACTCATGAGAGTGCCGCATAGCCCCATTGCGGCTATGCCTCAAGAAAAAGTGGGGCTGTTCGGATCGTATTTCTATACCGTGCACGGTTCCCGCCCAAATATTTGCAACACCAAAGGGTAATTGCGGATTTTTTCCGAAAGGCATTCCGGCAGGCGCAATCAATACCCGAAAGCGGAACGAATTACCTTTTCATGTATCAGACTGGCCACAACGAGCACGTTGCGTGCGCGATTGTTTTCCTGAAGAGCTCGCTGAATATTGATTGCCGTGAGTTCGGTTTGGACAACTGTAAAAATTTGACCGATCTTTTGCGTTGTCGCCATAAAGCTGTCCGGAGATTTACGGCGATCTGCTTGCGCGGAAATCAGGCACTTATGTAGTTCTTCGCGGCCTACGCCTTCGCCCCAAGTTTGCATAGCCGTGTTCATCGCATGAACGAAGTCCGGATATCCTCCTGCATCAACTGGAGCCATTGTGTTCACGGCCGAGCCTAAGACCAGATCCCGTGCAAGCCCTTTACGCACAGCGTCATCAATGATTTCTGTCACCACCAGCCAGTTTTCCAGGTCCAGTCTACCAGCATTCTTTTTCGCGGCCGCCGCCATCAGCGCGTTGATTTGTTTTTTTTGTTCAGCTTCGAGCTGTGTGAACCTTTCGCTTGCCGCATAAAGTTCGCTGATGCTTACGACGCGCTGCTCCGGTGTATTCCAACAAGAGGCAAGGGTTTCGATTGCTTCAAGAATGTTCTGCTTGCTGCGCCGCCAGCTCTTCAGCGATTCCGAAAGCAAGAGCGCACCGATTACCCGTTTGCGCGGTACCGGTGGACGCTGTACCGCGCACTCGGCTATTACTTCAGTGATGACATCCCAATCGGCAACGGTCTTTATGCCGCCGGTCAGCGCAATCTTATAGCGCTGGGCGATTTCCTCGGCTAGATACTGCGGACTGTAGCGCGGCTGTTCAATGCCCTGACGCCCGAGTCCTTCAACGATAAACAATATTTGCCGGGGCGGCACACGATCCAGCTTTTGTACCATTTCCGCGAGCAGCACCAAGGCATGGCGGTCTCCCCGCAATTCCAGCAGAACCGATACTTTTCGATTCTGTGTATCGACGAATTCAAGGACGCGCGAGGAATTTTCCTGTTCCGGCGCAACCATTTTGCGGCCGTATTTCTGCTCATACTGCGCGTGCAGCTTGTTTGCGGCGTAAAATAAATCAACGATTGATTGCTGCGCCATATTTACCGGCTATTAAGCGTCCTTCTGCACGTTTCACGCTCCTTTCCCCGAAAAACTCTACGGCGGCAAGAGTCCTTTTGCTGCTCATGAGCTATTGGCTGCTTTGAGCGCCGGAGCGATTTCTACGCGGTGGAATTCATGCACACGGTCCAAGTTTATCTTAACGCTGCCGTCCGGACATGTCTCTAAAATGTTGTCAAACGCGCCGCCCCAAACGATCTCGTTGTGCTTATAAGAGGTCCATGTGTAGACTGTCTGCCAAAAAGTATCGTCCATGCCGCTGAGCATGACCAGGAATTCTGCATCGGATTGGGCAAGTTCTTCCCTGGTTGCTCCGCACAGGGGACTGTCTTGATCAATCGGGTGGACGATCGTCCAGTGCAGCGGAAAGAACATAATTTGCCGGCGTTCGAGCTCTAAATCGTAGAACTTGCGCCGCACGCAGCCGCCTTGCCGTTCCAGCCGGCTCATTACTACACGAGCTTCCAAGTGCAGCAGCATGTTCGGTCTTGCGTTGACTGCGCGGAATTCAAAGGCAAGTCCGTCTTGCTGCGGTGCAATAAGCGCAAACTTGCTGAAGATTACTTTTGAGCTTGGCCGGGAAAAGCGGGTAAAAAGCAATCCAGTCGCCAGGGCAAAACCAAGCAGTCCGACCAATGACTGGAGTGTAACCAAGAAATTCGCCGTCAAACTTATCGGATGCAATTTTTCGTAACCGACCGTCGAAAAAGTTTGGACGCTGAAAAAGAAACAATCAAAAAAAAGCGCCAAGCCCGTCGCGTCAGATCCGGCTAGAGCTTCTGGCCCAAGAGCAAAAAACAAAGCAGCAAAAAAAAAGTTGATCACAATATAAGCGCAAAAGATAATAGCAAAAAAATGCTGCCACTTTGAGTTAAGCAGTGCGTGATAAATGCTGCGCGATCGAAACAAGTTGTATCCTTCGCGGCGCACATTAAAAGAGCCATCCTTGTTCAAGAGTCTCTGATTGACGTGCTGTGTGATATCCGGGCCGAACCCTAAATCTTTTGATTCCTCATGCAGCTCATGCAGGGCTTCTTGGATTTCATTTAATGCCTGTGTTGAGAAGATTTGTGTTTGAAGGGCCGAAAATTTATTTCCCATACTTGTTCCGCATGAACGCTGTGCTCGCCGGAGGATTATTATAAATACATTAAATACCTCAGAGACAGAAAAGAATACAGCAGTCGTGTGCTGGCGCGCTAAGCCGCTGTAATTGCAGCTGGTTTTCGCGCTGAGTGCAGTAAGCGATCACTTGCGGCAGTTGGCGCAATCGGATCGGACAGAGAGTCTGCCTTTGGTTGGTGCGAATACTTCGATGTTTTCGTTTGAATATTCGGCCCGGGAATTCTTGGGCAATGTTTCCGGTCCCGGTAAATCAACGATTTGTCCAAGCGGGGTGACAACCGAGACTTTGACATCGTGCGCATCTGTTTCACCGGCATTCAACACTTCGACTTTGCACGAGAGAAGTACCGCACCGGCAGGACCTCGTTCTTCCCAGACTCCTCGCGGAACTCCAGCGCGCAGCCGCGTTCGCTTTGGGTAATTCAACTGCGGTTGATTTGGCGTTGTGGGGAGTCCAACTCTTTTGACTTTGCTTTCAGGGTCTGATTTGGCAACTGCCCGGTTGCTCAACTGCCGCAGCTCGTCTTTATCGGCGTAGAAAAACACGCTGCGCGCGTCCTTGTCGTAGATGTCCAGCCTCGCTTTGTTGTCGAGCAGCAAGGTAATTAGGGCCGGATTGTGGCGCTTAACGGCATAAATCAGCGCCGTCTGCCCATCGTTATCGACAGCGTTAATATCGGCTCCGTGTTTGAGGAGCAATGAAGCAACATCTAACGCGCCGCGTGCTGCTGCATGATGCAGCGCGGCAGCGCCGTTTTTATCGCGTGCATCAACCGCGGCGCCTGAGGCCAGGAGTTTTTCTGCTGTTGTAAGCTGTCCTTGTCCGGCAGCATAGATTAAAGCAGTCCAGCCTTTATTGTCCTGTTCATCAAGCTTGACGCCTTGAACCAGCAAGACACTGAGCATATCGATGTCCCCTTTTTCGCTTGCCCACATCAGCGGCGTAATGCCGTCTTGATCTGCGAGGTTCGGTGAAGGGGACCCGGCTGATTTTGGTTCCAGAAGAGGAGGCTCTTCCTCGACCGCCACATGTTTTTCTTCCATGGGTACCGACTGGTACCACGCGGTGCGCACCGCCAAGAAAACGATGCCGCAAAGAACGGCCAAAGCAAGAAACCGGCTCAGCCAGGCAAAGTGTGATAAAAAAGGAACCGGAGGCGAAACAGAACGGGCGAGCACAAAATTACTAAGCTGCGTTGCTTCCGAAAAGAACTCCGGCGCGTTTTCATAGAGGACGGATAAGACTGCGTCTGCGCCCGGGCAGCGTTGATCGGGATTCTTGTTGGCGCATTTTTGGACCAGCTTCTCCAGCCAGGGCGGGACATCATGGCGCAGCGGCGCAAGCTTAGGCAGCGGTTCTGAGAAATGCATTTCCGCAAGTCTGACGGAATCTGTAGAGACAAAGGGTTTTTCACCGGAGAGCATCTCAAACGCGATAATGCCTAGAGCATAAATATCTACGCGCGGATCAACTATTGCGGATTGAAATTGTTCAGGTGCCTTATAGTACTCCGCGTGTATTTGCTTTATCCAATCCTCGCCATCGAGGCCAGCCTCCAATGGGAAACGCCGGGCAAGATAAAATCCTCCTATTTTTACGTTGTCTTCACTGTCCAGCAAGATGTGCGCGGGGCGCAAATCGCGATGAACGATGCCCATCTGGTGCGCCGCGGAAAGTCCGTGACAGACCTGCACAAGAATATGGAGGATATCCTCAAGCGGCAGAGGGCCTTGCCGGAGGCGCTCGGCAAGACTTTCCCCGTGGAAAAGCTCCATCGTAACGTAGGGGAAGCGATCGTCCGCCACGCCGGCATCAAAAACGGAAACAATATTTGGGTGGCCGAGGCGGCGGGCGAATTGCAGCTCATGCCCGAGACGGGCGAGCAAAGCTGCATCGGCAATTAAATGCGGATACAGCACTTTGAGCGCGATAGTTTCGTTGTTCAGCGCTTGATCGCGCACCTCGTATACGGTGCCTTGGTCGCCTTTGCTCAACTCGCCGACGATCTCATATCTATTATCAATTAAAGTACCGGCGGCAAAAGGCAATTCTGAATCGAGAGAATTATTCATTGCCGATGCATTGAATAGAATTAATCATATCAGCGCCAGAATAAACGAAACTTACCGTCAGGAACAGTGAAAGATTGCGCTTCTCTTTTGTGCAATATTGACAGCAAACGTGTCTTATGTGATAGATCCCGCATGGAAAACATGCAATCTTGCTATATTTCTTCTCCCGTTTCTCAGCATGGCGGTCATCCTCACGGCGGCCGCACCGCCAAAATTAACTAACTTCCGTTTCTAAATTTTTGTTATTTGGTAAGAGTATTCGGGTCGCAGCCGAAATTCTCTAATTTTACGCCACAGAAAGCCTGCGCGGCCAGAGGCTGGCCGCAGCCGGCTATAATATATTCCATCCGGATGTGAGGTGACTTTTGGAAAAAGAAGCATTGATTAAACTAGCCCTTCCGAAAGGAAGAATGGAGTCCGGCGTGCTTAAACTTCTCGATGAAGCGGGAATACGCATCCATGCGGGAAGCCGTGCATATCGCCCGCTCGTTTCTTTGCCGGGTTTTTCCGTAAAAATGCTGAAACCGCAGAATATTGTCGAGATGCTGGCCATTGGCTCCCGGGACTTGGGATTTGCCGGTGCCGACTGGGTGCGGGAGCTCGGTGTGGAGGTAATCGAGCTTCTCGATACCGGGCTTGACCCCGTGTCCGTAGTTGCGGCCGCGCCCGCCGGATTATTTAGCGGCGGCGCGAATCCCGATCGCCAATTGATTATCGCGTCTGAATACGAACAAATGACCAGACAATGGATTTTAAGCCGTAAACTCCAGGCGACGTTTGTGCGTTCATATGGTGCGACTGAAGTATTTCCGCCGGAAGATGCCGACTGCATTGTTGACAATACCGCATCCGGCTCGACGCTGAAGGCGAACAATCTGGATGTTGTCGAAGAGCTGATGCCGTCTTCAACCCGGCTTTATGCCAGTCCAAAAGCAATGAGCGACACGCAGAAACGGCCGGTAATTGACCGCTTTGTTTTAGTTGTCCGCTCCGTGCTGGAAGCCCGGAAGCGTGTCATGCTGGAAGTCAATGTATCGGGCAGTGACCTGGAGAGGCTGCTGGAGGTAATTCCATGCATGAGAGAACATACGATCTCTCCGCTGCATGGTGATGCCGGTTATGCCGTGAAAGCTGCGGTGCTGCGCGAAGCGCTGCCGCTGCTGATTCCGCAAATTAAAGAGCGCGGCGGGTCTGATATCGTGATTACTTCCCCGTCTCAAATTGTGCCATGAGGGTATGTCGAATGAGCCGAGCTCCCAAAGTAGTCATCGTGCGCACCGGGATAGCCAATACAGCTTCAATTATCGCAGCGCTGACTCGCGCGGGCGCGGCGGCGGTGCTCAGCGAAGATTTGCATGAAATCGCTTCGGCGGAAAAGCTTGTTCTCCCGGGGGTCGGCGCCTTCGGCGCCGGCATGGAAACCTTGCGGCGTATCGGCATAGTTGACGTGCTGCGCGACCGCATCAGTCAGTCGATGCCGACATTTGCCGTTTGCTTAGGACTGCAACTGCTTTTTGCCGGAAGTGAGGAAACGCCGGGAATAGAAGGCATCGCTGTATTTGACGGGAAAATCCGCCGTTTCCCGGGCACGGTACGAGTTCCGCAGCTTGGCTGGAACAAAGTTTTGCCTGATGCGGGGTGCGTGCTTCTTCAACCGGGTTATGCGTATTTTGCGAATTCATACTACGCCAGCGGCATCCCTGCGCAGTGGTCAACGGCTTACGCAATGCATGGAGAGCGGTTTGTCGCCGGCTTCGAACGGGGTGCTGTTCTATGCTGCCAGTTTCATCCGGAGTTGTCGGGGGTCTGGGGGGAAGGTCTGATCAAACGCTGGCTTGATGTTTGAAAGTTTTGTGAGAGGAGCAGATGCTTGCTGCAAGAATAATTCCCTGCCTTGATGTCCGCGACGGCCGGGTTGTAAAAGGAGTGCGCTTTGCCGGACTTCGTGATGCCGGTTGTCCGGAGGAGCTGGCCGGGATTTATGAGCAGCAGGGCGCGGATGAAATCGTGTTTCTTGATGTCTCGGCCACGCCGGAAGGACGGACCACGCATCTGGACACGGTGCGGCGGGTGTGGGCGCAGTTGTCCATTCCGCTGACCACCGGCGGCGGCGTAAGCACCAGCGAACACGCGCGTGCGCTGCTGGAAGCGGGGGCGGACAAGGTTTCAGTCAACACCGCGGCGGTGGCGCGCCCGCAGTTGATCGAGGAAATCGCCGGAAAGTTCGGCAGCCAATGCGCGATTCTTGCGCTTGATGCCGCTGTGCGCCCGGTTTTTGATGCAGATGAACTGCCGCAGAGCCGTTGGGAGGTCGTGATACGTTCGGGGACCATCCGCACGGGTCTGGACGCTGTCCAATGGGCAGTTCAGGCTGTGCAGCTTGGTGCCGGTGAGATCCTGCTGACGAGCTGGGATCGTGATGGAACGCGTAGCGGTTATGATTTGGAACTGCTCAACGCTGTATCTCAGGCGGTGACTGTTCCGGTAATTGCCTCAGGCGGCGCGGATTCTCCGGAACATATGGTGGATGCGCTTCGCAGCGGCGCGGATGCTGTGTTAGCTGCCTCTATTTTTCATGAAGGAAATTATACTGTGCAGGAGCTGAAAGAATTCCTTGCGGCAAATGGAGTGGAGGTCCGGCGATGATTATTCCATCGATTGATTTGATGAATGGACAGGCGGTGCAATTGGTCGGCGGCAAGGAGAAAGCACTTGATGCCGGAGATCCGCTGCCCATAGCTGAGCGTTTTTCCGTGGCCGGTGAAATTGCGGTAATTGATCTTGATGCGGCGCTCGGCCGCGGCTCTAATGCGCAAGTCGTCAACGCGCTTGTCCGGCGCTGCCCTTGCCGCGTTGGCGGAGGTATTCGCGATGTCGAAGCGGCGCTCAAATGGCTGGATGCTGGGGCGGAAAAGGTAATCCTTGGGACAAAAGCAGTTCCAGAAATACTTGCACAGCTTCCGCGTGAACGTTTGATCGCCGCGTTGGACGCCGTGCACGGTGAGGTGGTCGTCGAAGGGTGGCAGACGAAAACCGGACGGAATATCCTGGAAAAGATGGTCGAACTTCGCGATTTCGTCAGCGGGTTTCTCGTGACATTTGTCGAACATGAAGGCCGGATGCAAGGCAGCGCACTGGAGCGCACCGGTGAGCTGCTTAACGCCGCCGGCGGTGCGAGGATCACTGTGGCCGGGGGGATTACTTCGGCGGAAGAAATCGCTGCACTCGCCGCACAGGGCATCGATGCGCAGGTGGGGATGGCTCTATACACAAACAGGCTGACACTGGCCCGTGCAATTACCGCGCCGCTGAAGAGTGAGCGCAGCGACGGTCTTTGGCCGACCGTGGTTTGCGACGAGCACGGTATAGCCCTCGGCCTGGCCTGGTCATCTCAGGAAAGCGTCAATGAGGCCGTAGCGCTGCGGCGGGGAGTCTATCATTCGCGAAAGCGCGGCATCTGGCGCAAAGGTGAGACATCCGGTGCGGCGCAAGAGCTGCTGCGCATCGATCTGGACTGTGATTCAGATGCGCTGCGCTTTACCGTGCGCCAGCACGGTTCCGGGTTCTGTCATTTGGGAACGCGCACATGCTGGGGTGCGCTGCGCGGTATCGACGATGTGTTCCGGCATGTGCAATCACGCGTAAAAGATGCGCCGCCGGAATCCTATACCAAGCGTTTGCTTGATGATAGCGAATTGCTCGAGGCTAAGCTGCTGGAAGAGGCCGGAGAGGTTGTCGCAGCCGAGAACAGCGAAGAAGCAGTGTGTGAGGCTGCGGATTTGCTGTATTTTACCCTAGTTAAGCTGATAAAAAATGGCGCCTCCTGGAGTGATGTGGAAGCGGAGCTTGGGCGGCGGATGCTCAAGGTAACCCGGCGTCCGGGCTTGGCGAAATCCAGACATTCTTAAGGCGGTGCCGATGAACGACCAAACCCAGCGCCGTGTGCAAGATGTGGAGGACTCTAATATAACCGATGCGTTCTCTCGGATTCCGGTGGACGAGATCCTGAAAATTGCTTCAGCTACCCGGGGTAAGCTCGGGATTAATGCCGCTTTTGTTGCTGAAAAAGCGCCTGCCGATTTTGTAACGGAAGCGGATTATGCCATTCAAGAATTGCTGCTTGCTTTTTTTGGCCAGTCTTCTTTAGCCGGTTCTTACTTGATCAAGTCAGAAGAGAGGTTGGCGTCTGACCAAGAAATGTTCCGAACGAATGACTTGCGTTGGCAACTGATCATTGATCCATTGGACGGAACAAATGCTTTTTGCCGGGGCAGCGATGAGTGGGGTGTGATGGCGGGTCTATGCAGCCTAACGGGACAGCTTAAGTATTCATGGAACATGGTTTCAAATGGCGCGGTTTTTTCCTCAATGTCGTCATCTCCTCCGGTCGTTGATTGGACAACTAAGCGGCGAACGGGGGTGAAGCTCCGGCTGGATATTTTTGACTACAATGCAGGTGGCATCGAATCTTTTGCTGAAGAGCTGGATAAATCGGAGGACATATGGAGTGCTGATGATTTTGAATTCGTAGGATATGACTCTGCTGTTTGGGCGGGATGGAATTTGTATCAAGGCAAAGTCGACGGGTTATTATGGCTGCCGAGTTTGAAAGGCAAGAAGTGTTACCCGGACTATGACTTGGTGTTTTTAGGTGCATTGCGTGCACAGGGCTGGAAGGTGAGACTTGGGAGGATCGAAGAAGATGTGCATATGGTAGCATGTGCTCCTCGTGTCGATGAGCTTTCTTCGCTGTGGAATGCGGGATTGGCCGTTGTCCCGCCGGATCGGTCGCGCCGGATTACTGTTGATGCTGATTTGCGTATAACTGGAGCATTTTGCTGTGGAAAGGAGTAAGGCATTAGGTTTTGCACGACGAGTGAAAAGAATCGAAGTGTCTGCAATCAAGCAGATGCCGCTTCTTGCCCGGTCGGTTCCTGATGCGGTTTCGCTCGGACAAGGCATTCCGTCAGTGCGAACACCGGAGTACATTCGCCGCCAGGTGATAGAACTCCTTAAACATGATGCCGATATTGGGAAGTACTCGCTGCAGCCAGGAGTACCCGAGCTTAAGCAATCTGTTGCGCAGAAAATAGCGCAAACTGCGGGACGTTTCATTGATCCTGAATTAGAAGTGTTTATTAGTGCAGGGGCGATGGAAGCGCTTTTTGCCGCAGTTGTCAGTCTGGTTGATGAGGGTGACGAAGTCATTCTTTTTGATCCTAGTTACGCCTCACATATCGAACAAGTAAAGTTCGCAAGCGGTACGCCAGTCTTCGTTCCGCTGATTGAAAACGATGGCTGGGCACTGGACGAAGAATTATTACGCCGTGCAGTTAGTGCAAAGACTAAAGCAGTGATTGTCTGCAACCCCGGGAACCCGACGGGGAAAGTGTTTTCCGTCGCTGAGCTAAGTGTCATCGTGAAAATTGCCCGTGAGCACGGTCTTTATATTATTGCTGACGAAACTTACGACTTTCTTGTCTACGACGGGTTCTGCCATAAGAGCTTGGCATCGTTTTCGAATATAAAGGACATGGTTATTTTGTGCGGGAGCTTCTCTAAAGAATTCGCAATGACCGGCTGGCGCGTGGGTTACATGGTGGCGCCGGCAGAGGTGATCGAGCAAGCCCTTAAAGTGCATGACGCGGCGGTCATCTGTGCGCCGACAGTTTCGCAGTATGCCGCGCTTGCCGCATTGACAAATCGCGCAGAGTGCAAAGAAGAGACCGTGCGTGATGTGCTCGCGCGGCGGCGGGAGCTTATTTGTGCGCGATTAGACAGCCTTGCGGAGTTTTTCTCATATGTCCAACCCGGCGGAGCCTACTACGTGCTGCCGCGTTATCTGAAATGGGATATTAATTCAGCCGAGTTTGCGCACCGGCTTCTTTTTGAAGCAAAGGTGATCACGATACCCGGTGCTGCCTTTGGGCCGGGCGGAGAGACTCATGTACGTATGTCATACGGCGGGACGGAAGACGATATAAATAAGGCCTTCGATAGAATCGAACATTGGAGCCGAATGTCTAAGCGATTTACGTGAGGAGTAAAGATGCAGCCAGAAACGAATCAAACTGAAACGGTAAAGAACTTGATTCCGATAGTCGAATGGGCCCAGGCTCCGGCGGAGATAAAGCAGCGAGTGATGGGGCGCTCCCAGCAGGAAATGGGTGCCGCGCGCAGTGCGGCGCAGCAGTGGATTGAAAGAATTCGGACGGATGGCGATCGCGCACTGGTTGAATACATTCGCACTTACGATGACCCACACTTCAGCGTTGAACGCCTCCGTGTTGTTCCCAACGATATCGCCGAAGCATATTCTGCCGTGGATCCTCATGTGGTGGCGATGATCCGCCGCCAGATCGAGATATCTCGCGAATTTCACGAGCGCCAGCTGCCAAAGCGGTGGCAGGAAATGAGCGAATTCGTTCCGGGTGTTGCCACCGGATGGAAGATTACTCCAATCGAAAGTGCAGGACTTACTGTCCCTGCAGGGCAGGTGCCGTTGCCGACGGTCATGCAAGTTCTCGCTGTTGCGGCAAAGACGGCTGGTGTGAAACGGGTTATCGCCTGTTTTCCGCCGACTGGCAAACACTACGAGATGCTGATAGCTGCCGATCTCGCGGGCGTGGATGAGCTTTATCGCGTTGGCGGAATCGCCGGTGTCGCGGCTATGAGCTTGGGTACGGAAACCATTCAGCCTGTTTTGAAAATTGCTGGTCCCGGAAGTATTTACACACAAGCGGCGAAGATGGAGGTCTCCCTGCGCGGCACGGCGATTGATATGCTGTCGGGGCCATCAGAAGCATTGATTATTGCGGATGAAACAGCACGTCCCGATTATTGTGCTGCCGATATTCTGGCTCGCTGTGAACATGACCAGAACGCATGCGCGGTTTTGGCTACAGCGAGCCGCATTTTAGCCGAAGAAACGCGGAAGGAAATTGCCCGACAGCTACCGCTGCTCAGTCGCCGGGACGTTGCCCAAACCGCACTTGGCCGCTACAGCGCTATTATTGTTTTCCGTGATATGAAAGAAGTTGTCGCTTTTGCTAATGATTACAGCGCTGAACATCTTGAGATTATCACGTCCGAGCCGGACGAAATATGTGCAACGATTGTGAACGCTGGTTCGATTTTTCTCGGTCCTTATGCACCTGTTGCCGTAGGTGATTATGCCAGCGGAACCAACCATTGCTTGCCGACCGGGATCGCGCCGAAGACTGTTTCGCCAATCGGGGTAGATACTTTTCTTAAAAAATCTGAAATCCAGCGTCTTACTCGCGAAGGACTGCGTGCACTGGAACCAGTGATTAGTGCAATAAGCAGTGTGGAATCTCTGGATGCGCACTGCCGTTCGGTAAAAATACGCCTCGAATAGGAGACGCTTCGATGCCGCCATCCGATACGTCTACAGAAACAACCATTCGCTTAGCTTTCGGCGATGTATCACGGAAGAGGATTGAAACGCCTAATGACTTCGTCAGTCACATGATCGAGCATATCGCTTGGCGGATGGGGCTGGAGATTGATCTTGTTTGCGGTCATCAGCAATGGGATCGGCTCGGGATGCTGCTTGGCAAGGAAATCGCCGGTTTTGCGCGGTTTGGCAGCAAATCAGCGGCGTTGGGGATGATTGATGATGGCGGCGCGGAAATTGAAATCATGCTCGGGGAGAGCGGCGTGGAATTGTCCGCCGTGCGGGCGGTTAATATCGATGAATTTATTGCTTCGCGCTGTGAGCAAGTGTCCTCGGGAGAACCTATGCTGATGCTCCTTCGGGGACTGGCGGAAGGGATGTCCGCGCGGATTACCGTGCTTATTCTAAGTTTTGAAGACCCGCATCACACATGGGAGGGGGTTTTCCGGGGGGTGGGCATTGCTTTGAGCCGGATCTTCACGCCACCTGAAGCCAAGGAGATAGCGCAGCGCCGACTGCTGGCGGACAACAAGCTTGAGATAGTGGAATCCAAACATGAAATCGCCGTGCTTGAACGTGGACAGCATCGAGCAGTCGTGCAGCGCGGTACTGCTGAAACCAGCGTCGTGCTGAGCGTTGACTTCCGTTCGGACGAGCAAAGTGCCGCGCGAATCGAAGCAGGCAAAAGCATATCCGCTGCTGTTGCCGGTATTCCGGAACTAATGCGAATTGTCGCTGCAAATCTTGGCGCAATGGTCAATGTCGAATTTCACGCCAAATTCCTCAGCTCCAGTCATGTTGTTTTGGAGGACATTGGTCTTGTTTTGGGAAGGGCCCTATTGGAAATTCTTAAACTGCGCATGACTGAGTATGGAATAAATGGGGCAGGAAGCAATTTACGCCAGCCTGAAGACTTGTTGGCTTACAATGTGCATGCGGCGATAAGCGTTGAAGGCAGAAAGTTTTGGCGCGTGATTCCAGAAACTGGCGACCGGGCGCAGATGCAAAAGCTGCTGATCGTTGGGCGTGACGCGATCGGGGGGTTGCGTTCAGAAGACTTAGACGACTTCATCGACGGTCTTTGCGGCGGATTGTCGGCCAGTTTGATGATTTATTTGCGCAGTTACGAGCCGGCCGATACTACTTGGCGTGGGATTTTTGCCGCAATTGGTACGGCATTGAAGGAGGCTTTCGAAGTAAATCCGTACCGGCGGGGAGTACCCCCGGGAGTTAAAGCTTGCCTGAGTTAAACTATTTCTCGTCCGGCTTGCGGTGCTCGGCCAAGCGCTGACGCAGGCGTCCCAGCCGGGTTGCCGGTCCGGTGGCGCGATCGATTAAAACCTTTTGCAGCGCTTCGGCATACTCGGCTTGTCCACCGCGGCTGAGCATGATGATCTGCCGCACGGAAGCGCCGAGCGAGCCAATTAAATAGTGCAGTTCGCGGTGTGCTGACGGATGAGCACTGATGTCTTTCATCAACACAGCGGCACGGTCCAGATTGTTGAGCATGTGCTGCACCAAAAGTTCATGTTTTTTAGGCGAACGCAGCACTTCTTCGGGTATGCGTTCGCCTTTGGTGGCGGAAATAATGGCGTCGTTTACGTCATCCGGCTTAAAGGGTTTAGGCATATATCCGCGAGCACCACGGAGCAGCAATTCAAACAATTCATCGGCATTAGGTTTCGCCGAAACAGCAATCGCAATCATTGCCGGATCGCTTTTAAGTGCCTGAGCGATGAAATCGACGCCGGACAGGTCTTTGCTCTCAGTGGCGAAAATAATATGAGTGAAACGCCGTTCCAGCAGCATGCGCAGTGCGCTGGTTAACTCAGCAGCGTCGCTTGCCGGACCGTATTCGTAATGTTTAAGCGCGTAACGCAACTGCGAGCGGAAACCTTCCTGGGGATCGACGATCAGGAACGTCATTCGTTTTTTTTCTTCCGCGCTGAGTTTGGGCGGTTCTGCTTGCAAGAAAATAGGGGTTTCGTCGTGGCTCATATCAACCGTTATCTAGACAAATACTGTTTTTACGTGCCGCGGGGAAGTCCGAGGATCTTTTCAGCCACGATATTCCGGTAAATCTCCGATGTCCCCGAAGCAATAGATGCGCCTCGCGATTGCAGATAACGCTGCGGCACAATGCCCCCCCTTTTTGCACATGGTCCGCCATCAATAACTCCCGCAAGTCCGTGCAGCTCAAGCGAAAATCTGCAAATATCTTGATACGTCCCGCTCCACGCTAATCGATCTAGAGCGCCCTCGAAACCCGCTTTATTCTCATCACATCCGAGTGAGTGCGCAAGCGCCAAAGTTCGTGCCGCGATGTGCCGCGCGGCAAGACGGCCATATTCTTCCATCACCGACGAATTATTGGGAAAATCTCTCAGACTCTCGCCGATTTCAACCAGTACTGTTTCCGACTGAAGATAATGGGCAAAGATTTCCACGCTTTGCCTGAATCCAATCGCCCGCAAGGCGATTTCCCATCCTTGGCCGGGATGGCCAATCCTGCATTCATCGTTAATTTGTACATGGTCGAAAAGAACCTTGCTGAAATCCTGATCTTCGGACATCAGCGGCATTGGTTCCACGCAAACCCCGTTTGCCTTGAGCGGCACGGCAAAACAGGTCAGTCCGTCATGCTTCGGTGCAGAATGGTCGCTTCGCGCAAGACACAAACACCAGGCTGCGTACTGTGCAAAGCTGATCCAGGTCTTTTCGCCATGAATAAGCCAGCCATCGGAGCCGCAGTGCGCTGCCGTTTTCAGCGATGCCAGATCAGTCCCTGCATCAGGTTCGCTGAATCCTTGGCACCATAGTTCGTCGGCATTAAGAATTTTGGGCAGGAAACGTGCCCGTTGGGAAGCTGTGCCGAAGCTGAGCAGCAGCGGGCCGGCCACGCTCAGACCAAACATGTTGACCAACTGCACCGCGCGCGCTTGGGCCAGGCATTCCTGCACCACGGCCTCTTCGACGCTGCTCAGCCCGCGTCCCCCGTATTGTTCGGGCCAATGCACGGCAACCCAGCGTTCTTTGGCTAAGGTTCTCTGCCAAGCGCGGGAAAGTTCCACGAATTCATCCAGCTCGAGCCGTCCGGTGATTTCCGGCGGCGGATTGCTCTTGAGCCAGTTCTGGAAGTCCCGGCGCAGCGCCTCTGATTTTTCGTTAAGCCGCAGTGTGAACATGAGACCTCTCTGCCACCTCCGGCAGTTTAGCACAGGCAGGGACTGGCGCACTACGTTAAGAGTTAGCGGCAGGCACGCCTTCAGCGCACGGGGGGTTCTTATGACCTGTAAGCTCGTTCATTATGCTGATCAACAAGCGCGAAGCCATCCATTGCTATTTTCCTGAACACCTTCTTGGAAATCGTGCCGGTGAAATTAATTTCAGGGTTATACATGTCGCTCTTCATGAAGCTGTCGCCTAAAAGCCCTTGAGCTTTCAGCTCCTCGTGGATCGGTGTCCCTGGGTAGGGTGCGAAAATGCCCAGATCGACGAAATCTGGGTTAAGCTCATCAACGAGACCGATTGTTTCGGCAATCTCCTTTTCGGTCTCTGTTGGGAATCCGATCATCAAGAATATTCTCCACTTAATTCCAGAATTCTTAATTAATGGAACCGCGCTCTTGATCATCTCAATGGTCAGAGATTTCTTGATCAGCTTAAGAATCCTGTTGCTTCCTGATTCAATGCCTATTTGTATCTCGATGCATCCTGCTTCTTTCATGATTTCCAAGAGCTCGGCATCGAGGGTGTTTATTCGCACGAGACACAGCCAGGAAATCTTCAGATTTTCTTCGATTATTCTGCGGCACAGATGTATGGCGCGTTTTCGATCGTAAGTAAAAAGATCATCCCAAAAGATGAAAAACTTTTGCTGGTAATGCCTGTGTAAGATCTTCAATTCTTCGATGACATTTTCTACGCTTCTCAGTCTGGGCTTTTTTGTGCCCCAGGCCGCATGTGCGCAGCAAAACATGCAAGGATAGGGACATCCCCTCGATGTTAACACATCGGCAAAAGCGTTCATCCGTTTGATTCTTTGCTGTTCATCAACAAAAAACATGGACTCTCTGTCCGGGAAGGGAATTTGGTCAATATTCGCGATCAGCGAACGAGGATTTGAGCGAACTGTCTGGCCGGTTTCGGCATCCCGGTAGCAGATTCCGTCAATATCACCCAAGCGTTTATTCTTGGCTCTTCCCAGAAGAAAGCCGGCCAATTCGACAATGGTGTTCTCCCCTTCCCCCAGCACTAAGCAATCTATGGCGCGGCACTTCATTAAGTAATCAGAGCAGGTGATGGCAGAGGGTCCGCCAACAATTACTCTGGTTTCGGGCAGAATTTCTTTAGCTAATTGGGCCAGGGCAAACGAAGAAGGAATATCCACGACCCGTGATGAGATGCCGACAATCCGGGGATGTGTTACTTCAAGAACTGAGCGTATTTCCCGCCAGCCGTCATTCTTTTTGTTCTTGACTGCCGAATCGTAGCGCGGCCAGCTTTTAGCAAAAGAGGTGTGGATGCCTTCAAACTGTTTTCTTGCCGGCCAATACCACATCTTGCGGCGAGTGGCTTTACATATATCGCTGTTATAAATCAAGGCGCTGATACCGTTCGCCTTTAGGCACGAAACCATAGAGCCGAGTCCAAGCGGGAACGATTCACTGCTCTTTCCCAGAAACCTAAGAACTGGCGGAATGACGAAGAGAATGTCCGGATTTTTGATGCTCAGACCCTCCTCAATTTCCATCAGAAGTTTCCTTATAGTCGAGGTCCTATCCCGTAAGACTTTAAAATCAAGATGTATTATTCAGGACCAATGTTTTGATGAAATGCAAGCGAGAGAAGGATTTCGATTGTTTGCGGTAAATGCCGTCATTTTCTATGCGTTTTAAGCTGCCTGGGTTGGCGCCGGCTGCACCTGGCTGGCCAGGCGCGAAATTTCGCATGCCGCAGTAAGGGCTTGCAAGTAATCAGTGTCGATGCCGAATGATTGCACCGAAGCGGTGACAAGACTTTCCAAAGGTTCGCTGGCAAACGGCACGCGGCGGACTGAGCGTTCAGTGGAAACATTATTGTTGGCGGGCGAAGAAACAAACATTGCCAGTTCCGCGGCGTCATTGGCCGCAAGCAGAGAAATTTGGATCGCGATAGTCTCATCCCCTCTCTGGAAGCCGATTTCAACAGATGTAAGATGGGGTGTGCCGCGGGGAGAGCATTCGGATTTACTGGACACAAATTGCAGCGCCGTTTCGCTGCTGTCCAGTTGACACAAAAGGTTAACTCCGGGTTCGAGCTGCAAGGGGGCGGCATGGGAGAGCTTCCAGCCGAGGCACGAGAAAAGCCACCCGGCCAGTAAGAGCGCGTCGGCTGGTATGCTGCTGCCTGCGGCTTCTGTTTCAGTCGTGAAGCATGACAATCTGATGCGCTTGATATTACGGACTGCGGCGGCCAACTGTTCAGAGTCAAACTGTCCGGCAATTAGCTGGCGCCAACGTTCGATACGCCGCCAGTTCAAGTCGCGATGTGTCAGGCTTGGCTGCGGCAGCAGGCTGCTTTCGCTTTTATTAAGCAGGGCTTCAATGCTCTCCGCGTAGTTGTCAAAGAGCTGCGAATCGTAAACGAGCAAATCACATTCAAGCGCGATGCTTTGCACCAGAGAAATGAAGCGCTCCTCGGCATGTTCGTGCCAGCAATGAAGCAGTTTGCGTGCCGGATCGCACAGCATGAGCAAGACGGTATCTGCGCGCGGCACGAGCAGCGAAAGGAGCAGATTCGACACCACATGCAGGGATTTCGGACGTACGCCCAAATATACCTCTTCCGAACAGACGTGAAGCCCGGAATTGGCCAAGACGCAGCGCGAGGAAACCGCACAGCGCACAGCGCTGTCGCAAGTGCATTGAACGGCAGCGCCTTCACAAGAGTAATCGACAACAAAAAACCGTGAGGGGTAGGAAACGCAAAGTTCGGTAATTAAGTTATCAACGGTTTGTTCAATAACTGCCCGTCCGTGATGGGAGACGAAGATGATCAGATTGCAGAGGGTCGCGCGAAAGCGCGGGGCCGCCTCGCCATGCGCCTGCGCTTCGCTTTCCGCGTCCAAACGGGCAGCCTCACGCCGGATGCGCTCGACCTCTTCCGCCAACTTTTCCGGCGGCACGCTGATTTTTCCCGGCGTGACCGGATTCTGCTCGCGGCTCGATTTTACAGGCGGTGCCATCCTTTTCCAATATACTTACTCAGCAGTTGATCGGCTTCGACCGGTCCCCAGCTTCCAGCTTCATAGCCGTAAACCGGCACGCCGGTGCTTGCGTCCTGCCAGGCTTCGAGCACCGGATCGACGATTTCCCAGGCCTGTTCAATTTCATCGTTGCGCGTAAAAAGTGTGGCATCGCCGCGCATACAATCAAGCAGCAACCGCTCGTAGGCTTCGGGCGGCTCCGCACCGAAGGACGTACCGTAACGGAAATCCATGTTTACTGGCTGCACGCGCACTTTTGGGCCTGGCGGTTTCGCGCTGATGCGGATTGAAATGCCCTCATCCGGCTGAATCTGAAAAGAAAGAATGTTCGGGTTGAGCGAAGGAACGTCTTCCTTTTTGAACAGCAGGTATGGAACATTCTTGAAATGAACCGAGATCTCCGTTACGCGTTTCGCCAAGCGTTTGCCGGCGCGGAGAAAAAAAGGAACTCCCGCCCAGCGCCAGTTGTCAATGGCCAGCGCCAGAGCGACATAGGTTTCGGTTTTTGAAGCGGCAGGTACTCCTGTCTCTTCAAGGTAGCCGCGCACGGGTTCGCCGGCGGCAGATCCGGCAAGATACTGCGCACGAACCGTGCGATCAGCGACATTTTGCATACGGATGCGCCGGACGCTGCGCAGGACTTTTACCTTTTCATCCCGCACGGCATCCGCATCAAGCGAAACTGGGGGTTCTAAAGCGACAAGACAGAGCAATTGCAGGGCATGATTCTGGACGATATCGCGCAGAATTCCCGAAGTGTCAAAATAGCCGCCGCGGCTTCCTACGCCGATTGATTCACAGACGGAAATCTCAACATGATCAATATACTGATGGTTCCAAAGCGGCTCGAAAATGCCGTTTGAAAAGCGGAAAACTGAGAGGTTCTGAACTGTTTCTTTCCCTAAGTAATGATCGATGCGGTAGATTTGGTCTTCCGTCATGTGGCGGAGTAAAGCGTAGTTTAAAGACTTGGCTGAGGAAAGATCGTTTCCGAAAGGCTTCTCCACAATGACGCGCGGCTTGCACTGGGGATCTGAAGATGAATCGAGCAGTCCCGTCCCAGCAAGGTGACCGGCGATGTTGTCGAAGAACTCCGGCGCGGTAGCCAGATAAAAAACTTTAATGCAGCAAGTGCCGGCATTGCGGTCTATTTCGTCGAGTTTTTCTTTTAGTGCTTGGTAACCGCTGGGTTCATCAAAGGGGCACTTCACGTAATATGAATGAGCAGCAAACTCTTGCCACACGTCACGATCCAGCGGACTTCGCCGGGAGTGCTCCGCGACCGATTTTTCAAGACCGGAGCGGAAGGTATCATCTTGAAAATCCCGGCGGGCCGCGCCGATCAGTGAAAACTGAGCCGGGAGCAGCCCGTCAAGCTCAAGGTTGTACAAAGCCGGGACAAGTTTGCGATGTGTCAGATCCCCGCTTGCGCCGAATATTACCAGCACACAGGGCCGGCTCTCCGCAGCAGCCGGGGAATCGGAGCGAAAGGGGTTCTTCACGTGTTCCTAGGCAATCTTGCTTTCCAGGGTCTTGGTTAGAGCCCGGAAAGAATCAGCGAATTTTTCCACGCCGTCATCCTGAAGGCGTTTCATTAATTCCTCCAGATTTAGACCAAGCTCTGTCAATTGCGCGGCGGTTAGTTCGGCTTCGCCGGTGTTTTTCGTGAGTGTCTCTGCGAGAACCCCGTGGTCAATAAAAGCTTCCAAGGTGTTCTGCGGCAGGGTGTTTACTGTGTCAGGGCCAATCAACTCCTCGACATAAAGAACGTCCCGGTAATTGGGGTTCTTTGTGCTTGTGCTGGCCCAGAGCGGCCGCTGGACTTTTGCGCCGGCTTTTTTCAAGTCAGCAAACTGGCTGCCAAGAAAAATAGACTGATATTCTTTATAGGCCAGCTTGCAGTTGGCGATGCCGAACTTGCCGATTAACGATTGTGCGAGTTTGCTTTCCGCAGAGTTTCCGTTTTTTTTGACGATTTTTTCCAATTCGCTGTCGACAGTCGAATCGACCCGGCTCACAAAGAAGCTGGCGACCGAGCGGATACCGGAGATGGGCTCGCCATTATTCAAGCGGGTGCGCAATGCTTCACAGTATGTCTTGGCGACTTGCGTGTAATTGCCGGCAGAAAAGAGCAAAGTGACGTTGACGTTTATTCCCTGTTCGAGTGCGCTTTTGATTGCCGGCAGTCCCTCTGGAGTTCCCGGGATCTTGATCATGATGTTGGGCCGCGCCAAGCGGTCAAAAAGTTTGCGCGCCGCGTCTACGGTAGCTTTCGCATCACGAGCGAGAAGCGGTGAGACCTCGATGCTGACGAACCCGTCGACGCCTTCGCTTTCCTTGTAAACGCCAAGCAGTAAATCTGCCGCAGCGGCGATGTCTTGCAGCGCAAGTTCCTCGAAAAGCTCATCAACCGATGGTTTTCTTGCGCGCAAAGATGCGATCTGACCATCATAAGCCGAGCCCTTTTTTAAGGCATTGTCGAAGATTGTCGGATTCGAAGTAAGACCCCGGACGCCGCAATGAGTAATTAGTCGCTTCAACTCCCCGCTGAACAAAATGTCGCGGCTGATATTGTCATACCACGCACTCTGTCCGTACTCGATAAGCCGTTGTGCTGCATTGAGTGTCATAAGGATGCTCCTGTGTACGGCACTAAACTAGATTAGACTAGAATTTTACTATTACAGCAGGGGCTTGGCGAAAAGCAAGAATGCCCAAGCAAAAGACATGTCGAATGGCCGCTGCGACTTGGATTTGCCGGACGGGCCGATTGACAATAATTCAGGCTTTTTTGCGGGTACTCGCCAATCGCAGTTAACAGCGATCTTACTTGTTCTCGCGCTTTTGCTCTTCCTCTTTCTTTTCGAACTCGCGCTGAGCTTCAAGCGCAAGCCGGACAAGTCCAATCTCAAGTGCAATCGTCGAAGCGCCAAAACGAGGGGTCATCGTTGGTTTGCGTCTGCGCTTGCGGCGTGTATTAGTTGTCAGCATTATTGGCTCCGTTGAATCTGCTTCAACTTTTCAGGCAACGACTTCCTGAAGAACCACCTTCTGCACAACCGCAAGCCACAAACCGAATAAACAACGCGCGGAGTGGTCGCCCTTAGTTAGTTACTAAGTTATGGTGACTTTTCTCGAAAATATCCGTGAAAAGCCATCATATATTATTAATATTAATATGCAAAGAGTGTCCTTAAGGGTTCGGAATATTTCCTATTAAAATACTATTTCTAAAAATGCCGGAATTTTAATTATTTAAGCTTCCGGGTGCTTAAATCTTCACTAAGATTTAAGCAACTTGTTTTTGACAATTCACTACTGTTATGACTGAAGTCTAGCTATTATGTGACTTTTCTCATTTAAAACGATTGTTTCTTGCGGAATTAGCCGGAAAGTGTCGCTTCCAGAACGAAAAGCCGTTCCCGAGGCCCACCAATGGGACCTGACTTCCCTTTATGCCAGTGCGTCCGAATGGACCGAAGAGTTTGCTCACTTCGAGAACGCGGCTCACGAGGTATCTGCTTTTCGGTCAACACTTAAGGAATCGGCGCAGAAAACCGGCGAGGCGTTTCGCTGCTGTCTCGAGCTGAGCCGGGTTGCTGAACGTCTTTACACTTATGCACACTTGCTCAGCGATTCGGATACGTCTGACCCGGAGCATCAGGCTTGCCTGGAAAAAGCCACCAATGTTTACACACGGTTTGCCACGCTTTCCAGCTTCCTTGTGCCAGAGCTGCTGTCCTTGGATGAAGAGACGCTGGCGCGTTATCTCCGTGCGCCGGAGCTGAGCGCGTTACGGAGGATGCTGGCCGATATTATGCGCTATAAGCCGCATACTCTTTCTGCAGAAGAGGAGAGGCTTATTGCGTCAGCCACTGAAATTTTTGGTGCAAGCGGACGTATCTTTTCGCAGCTCAGCAACGCTGATCTTGCATTTCCCGAGATTGAAGTGGACGGTGAAAAAAAATCGCTCAGTCATGCGAGCTTCGTTCTGTTTCTCAAGAACCATGACCGTTCGGTGCGCGAACGGGCTTTTAACGAATATTACCGGGTATATGATCAGCACAGAAACACGATTGCCGCTGCGCTCGCTGGTTCAGTTAAGAAAGATGTTTTTCTGGCGCAGACCCGGCGCTACGATTCGGCGTTGACCCAGGCGTTATTCGCCGACAATATCGCCCCCGCGGTTTATGATAATCTGCTTGCGGCTGTCTCACGCAACCTTGAGCCGCTGCATCGTTATTATGAACTGCGCCGTAAACGCCTCGGACTGAACAAGTTGCGGATTTACGACACTTACGTGCCTCTTGTTCCTGAAGTGTCGATCAGGCACACCTACGAAGAAGCCGTGTTGCTGGCCGCAGAGGCGCTTCAGCCGCTAGGCCCCGAATATGTGGACGTGCTTGTCCAGGGGCTGACGCATCAACGATGGGTCGATCGCTACGAGAATAAGGGAAAACGCAGCGGTGCATACTCCTCGGGTTGTTTCGACAGTTATCCCTATATCTTGCTCAACTATAAAGAGGATGACATTGGTTCAGTATTTACCCTGCTCCATGAAGCGGGACACTCAATGCATAGCTGGTATTCGCAGCGCAGCCAGAAATTTCAAGACTACCGTTATTCGATATTTGTAGCGGAAGTGGCTTCGACTTTTAATGAGCAGCTATTGATGCGCAGGCTGAAGGAGAAGTATGCCGGCGATCGTAAGATGCTGGCGTTTCTCGTTAACGAACAGCTTGATGATATCAAGGCGACTTTTTACCGCCAGGTGATGTTTGCTGAATTTGAGAAAATTATTCATGACCTGGCTGAGAATAATAAACCGCTCACGGTTGCTGTGTTCCGTGAGGTGTACCGGGAACTTTTATATAAGTATTTCGGCCCCGCTGTGGAGCTGGGCGAATGGGACGACTTGGAATGCCTGCGCATTCCGCACTTCTACTCTGCGTTCTACGTTTACAAATATGCGACCGGCCTTGCTGCGGCAATTAGTCTGGCGGCGCAAGTGATGAGCGGTGACACCGAGCCGCGCAGGCGTTATCTGGATTTTCTTAAGGCCGGAGCAAGCAAATATCCCGCCGAGCTGCTAGCTGATGCCGGCGTGCGAATCACCGAACCGGCTCCCATCGAAGCTGCGGTCACTTTGTTTGGCTCTCTTGTTGACGAGCTGGAAGAGCTGACCGTTTAATCGCTCATTTTACCGGATAATTTTGCTGCTATATTGATGCCGGAGATTCTTTACCTTGTCCAACACAGACTAAGGCTTTAAGCTGTCAGCAGGGGCTGCATTTTGCGACAGGCCCCTCTGGGAATCTTGAACGGATATTGCGGCGCAGCGTGGACTCAACATCAGTATTTGCAGGCTTAGGTCTGTCCGGCTTCACCATCTTTCTTGTGGTGCTGCTTGCTTTGGCCTTTAGTGCTTATGTGAAAATTGTCACAGTGCTGAGCATCCTGCGGCTTGGCTTGGGCTTGTGCAGCCTTGCCTCTTCCTTTGTGGTCGGTTCTCTGGCACTGGCTCTTTCATTCTTTGTGATGTATCCCACGCTGGCTGCTTCGTCCGGGGCTATTGATGACGTGCTTAAGGCGGCCGGCACTCCGGTTACCGACAAAGTCCGCGCGGAAGCCTTTGATGCCGGACTCGAAAAGTGGAAGACGTTTTTGCGCGCGCAAGCGCACAAAGAAACAGTCGAGCGGTTTGCTGATTTGGCGGGGCGTTTTGACGCGGCAAACGCGGGAGCCGCGCCGGCTCAGCAGCCGCGGGGAGATGTTCAGGCTGAGCCGCTGACCAGCTCGTGGCGAGTGCTCGGTCCCGCCTTCATTGTTTCTGAGCTGAAAGAGGCGTTTGCTGCGGGGCTGACTCTTTTCCTGCCGTTCCTCGTGCTCGACTTATTCATGGCGACGGCGCTTACTGCGGTAGGTCTCGAGCGGATGAATCCGGCGATGGTGGCGTTTCCGTTTAAACTGCTTTTGTTTGTCGTGCTTGACGGCTGGACATTAATCACAGGCAATCTGGTTTCGACTTACTTTTAGGCGGCGATGGATACAACGCAAATAATCAACGCGCTGCTCTTCACAGTGCACCTTAGTGTTCCGGTGCTTTTAGCGGTAATTTGCGGTGCGCTTGTTGCGGCGGTGCTGCGTGTAACTGCGCAAATCGACGACCAGGTCATTAGTTTTACGGGAAAACTGGCCGGGCTGTTTCTCGTGGGGTATTTTGCACTCGGGCGTTTTTTCTCAGAGTTGTTCGCTTTTACAGCAAGTGCGTGGGGCAATCTTTCGCTCTATCAATAAGGGAGAGAGGGAAGCTGTTTTGTGACTTCGTTTGCCGTGCTCTGCCTGGTCGCTTTAACTGTGCGCATCTCCGTGTTTTTCTGCGCTTTAAGTATCCTTCCGTGGCGGGTAGTGCCGCTCAGTGTGCGTTTTGTTCTGGCTGTTGGTTTTACCGTTTTCTTTATCCCCTATGTGCCTGCTTTGCGGGATTTATCGCTGTTCGATGTTTTACTGGCGATTGAGGCGGGACGTGTCTCCGCAACGGCGCCAGTAATGCCGCGGGCTGGCGTGCTGATTGTTGAGGCCGGAATTGGTTTAGTTCTCGCGGTTGCCGCGGGTTTTGCCGGCTATGCTGCCCAGACTTTTGCCCGCTGGCTCAGCGCAGTGACCTTTGCAAAACACTCGAACCGGGCACTTCCGGAACAAAGCGCGCCGCCGGTGGAGACGGTTGTGCTTTTGCTCGTTGCGGCTCTGCTTTGCGCCAGTCCGGATTTTCCTTTCTTATGGGCATTTTTTGGACGATCTTTATTTGCTTTTCCGTATCTGGAAAGCATGGCGGGTTATGTGCAATTTGCCGTGACGCCGCAGGTGGCGGAGCTGATCGCGCACGGCGCCAAAGCGGCTCTGGCCGTTGCTTTCGTTTTTGCGCTGCCCATGTTTGCCGCGGCCCTGATTATTGATTTTGTGCACCTGCCATGGAAGAGATATTTGGCGCAGGCATTTCAGGCAGATATCGCGGCGGCGGTGCGCTCAGTGTGTGTGCTGATTGTTTTGGCTCTCTGTCTTTATTCAATTGCTGGCGATTTGTCACAGCTCATTTCGGAGTCCTTGATGCCGAAACGCGCGGGCAGCGTGCTTGCGCAAATGAAAGTTCAGACGGCTCCGGCGCCGAAGCCTGCGGATGTGCATCCGTCCACGGGCGAGGAGCCGCAATGATTATCTCGCTTGGGAATTGATTATGGCTGAGGAAATGAAAAGGTTTCCGCCTACGGCGCTTAAATTAGAGCGGCTGCGCAGTTCGGGGACTGTTCCGTACAGCAAAGCGGTGATGTGTTTTGCCGTGGTGCTGGGCGCGCTTGTGGGAGCCATAGTCAGTTTGCCTGTGGCGGCAGCCAGCATTGCCGCTTTAGCCCGGGATGCTTGGAGCGCTTCATCCGGCAGCGAATGGTTGCGAAACGAACCAGCCTCAAAGGCTTTAGCGCTGAGTGCTGCGCAAATTAGCCGGGCTTTGGCCAAAACAGTTTTATCGTTTGTCGTGCCGTTTTTTGCGATAGTGCTGTTGCTTGGTGCATTACAGACGAAATTCTTGTTTTCCTTTGCGCTTTTTCAGCCGGGTATGGCGCGTTTCTTCAAATCCGGCGGCTGGATCTGGGATGGTGCAAGAAAACGCCTGCTCGCTGCCGGTGCGGGTGCCGTGGTTGTCGCTGTCTGGGCCGCAGCGTCTTGCGTTTTGCTGTATACCGTTCTTCCTGCGAAAATGCCGGCAGCCGGTGTGGGACGCTCCGTGATGCTGGATGGCGGAAACGCTCCGGGAAATGGTGTCGTCTCCACGGCGCTGTCCGATAATACAGAGTTTTTGACAGCCTTAAGTCTAAGTGCGAGACTTGATTGGGCGAAAGGTTTATTCATGTCAGTTTGGCAGACTGCGCTGTTTTTCTCCCTCTTTGCCGGTGTGTGCGGTTATGTTGCGGTATGGCTTGCCTTCCGGCAGGAACACCGGATGAGCCGGGCCGAGCTGGAGGCCGAATACCGGGAGACCGACCAAGCCCCGGAAATGAAAAGCGCGCACCGGGAGCGCGGAGAAGCGCCGCCGGGGGCGAAATCGAAACTAAGATAGGGATGGGTCATGTGGTGGAATAGGAAAGGCAGGCCGGACGGCCTTGATCAAGATGGTGATGACACCGCGCCAGATCCGCTCAGGAGCAAAGAACGCCTTTCCGTTGTGCCCCTTGCCGTGCTTCTGCCTAAACTCGGCGAGTTGACTGACTTGCCGAAACTGGCATCTGGAATCGAGCGCAAATATGAGGAACTGGTTGCGGCGACAGAGAGCGATCCGGAGCAGAATACCCAGCTCGCAAGCGAACAGGCGATGTTGAATCAAGTGGTGCAATGGCTGTCCATCGGCACAAGGAATAATCAATGACACAGTGATGCGGTGGCGATGGCTGATTACGCAAAAGAAGAGTTAACCGCGATTTATGAGCTGGGCCGGATGTACTACGAAATGGGCTATCTGACGCCGGCTGAGCGTGTTTTCGGGGGGCTCGCCGCGGTGGACAACGGGCAGACAGCGGCGCGCATCGGCTTAGCCTTGGTCAAAATCGAACGTGGTTTATATCAAGACGCGATCACGCAGCTTCGCCTTGCTTTGCAGTTGGCTGACTGGGAGATTCAGGTCAAGCTTGCGCTTTGTGCGGCGTTCTTTGGCAGCGGCGAAGCCCAGCGGGCGCAGTCCGTGCTTGGTGAAGTCGCCCGTGCCATTAACAGCGGCGCCGTTGTTGATCATGATGTGCAAAAGCTGTTGACCGCCTTCATGCGCCGCGCGCGCTAGGCCGAAAATAAGCGAATAGTTTTTGCCTCGGCAGAGTCCATTGGCTTCGCCCAGAGCGATGCTTCCGGGTGCTGAAGGCGTGACCTTTTTTACCCGGCACAACCCTTTGCCTCCCTTCGCTGTCGCCCGCCCAGTAGTCCAGACCAATGGCGACGAATCAATGCGGGCGACGCGCTACGGTTGGCAAAGGGTTGTGCCGGGTTTTTGATCTGTTCTGAAAGACCTGCTGCTGCGCGCCCTCAGCGCACGGCAGCGTCATTCTCTGCACTGCCAATGCGCGACTTAAGTTTTCACCCAGGTGATGCCGAAAATATGTGCCATTCAACGACTCTCAGGGCGAATTCCCGCTGCGCCCAACCCTCAGGGCTATTGCGCACGTTTAATAACGCTAAACTTAATCGATTAAATAGGAGGCAATCTCGCGGGGGTTAGAGAAGCTCAGATAATAATTGGCCGGGAGCTGGTCTTGCCGGAAGCATGGATTGCTGTGTATAAGCATCTTAACGTTCTTTTCCTGGAACCAATACTCTGCAAATCTGGGTAGTTTCGCGTGCGTCTGCTCCAGCAATCATCTTGAACAGGCGGACGCTGTTCCATGAAAGGTTTTACTTATCCTCTCTCTGCTCTAATAACGCGTCATTCCCTTCATCCTCAGTGACTATCTGCTGGTGATAAAGGGGACGACGCGCACTTTTTAGGGCCGTCGCCATTGTTTCCAATATCACAGTATTGCTAAAGAAGGAGCAGGAATCATGTGCAAAGGGAGTTCTCTAAGAAAAGCCTTTCAGCAGATTGGTCATGACGCCAGTTTTATCGCCATGGCCGGGATGGAGGAACTTGGCCGATTGGCGAAAGCCGGTAGTCTGGATGAAGCGCGTGCAAGGCTTGACGTGATTGCCGGGGGGGCGACAGACGAAGCAATCTCCTGGCTTAGGCAAGCGATAGTGCAACTTCATGGCCAGGCGGCTTCCGAAGTGGTTGGAGCCGAGGACATTGCGCTGATTTTGCGTGCGCTGCGACACCCCTGCGTGCCTGAGTTGCGGCTCGTGGCTGCGGAGCTTCTTGCGACAGATGACTTCCGTCAAGGGGCAGGCGATGCTGCGAGGACGGTTGTGACCTGGCTTACTGACAGCTCACCTCACGAAACCTGGTTTTGGCCTGCTTTGCGCTTGCTTTGTGCGATTGGCGGCTCTGCCGTGGAGGCATTAAAGATGGCGTTAGAGCAGCCTGACCAGATTCTGTTGCAAGCGAATTGGCAGGGAGAACGTAAGCACTCCGTTGAGGTGGTCCGCAATCGCGCAGGAATCGTAGTTAGCATGATGAATCCGCGTTTCGCGAACGAGCTAAGTGTATCCGTGGTCGAGGCAGATTCCCATGGTCAGAGCCCGGGGCTTAATCAGGCAATGCGAGCGGTGTTTCCGGACGATTCGACTGACGCCGGTAAGCTGATCCCGCTTCTTGGCAGCAAAGCAGGGGCGCGTTTTGCTCTGCCGTGGCTGCTTCATCTGGGCATGGAAACCCAGCAGGATATACGTGCGGCTGCGGAGCTGCTGAACGAAGCTTGGTTTCGGCGTGAAACCGGGACAGTCGTTCGGGAACAGGCGATCCTGCTCCTTGCGCTGTGCGGCCTGCAGTTTGCGCCGGAGGAGAGTAATCCCGCGTTGTCGGCTCTGAAGTGGCTTCATGATACGCTTTCTCTTTCTCTTGAAGAGCACCTGCAGGAAGCGGTCTTGGCATACGTGGCCTATAACGCGCTCTCGCAGCGCAGCAGCACACCAATCCGCGAAGTCATACGCTCGAGTTATGCGCTGGTTGAACGGACGACGAGGACTGGGGGGTTATTAAGAGCCGCAGCGTAAAGTGACGACTTTGACGGTGAATAAAGAAGAGCGGGCATTTTTCAGTCCGCTCTTCTTCAGGCAGGTGACCATGGAACAGTGACCGTGCCTTTGTGCACGCGTGTTCGAGCTGAAGGTGCTATGGCGCTTCGCGCTACGGCACTGCGTGACTGCTTAAAGCTGGAGTAAGCTTCCTTAAAGTCAAAGACATTCGCCTTTATCTTAAGGTGTGCACCGCTTCGTCGGCAGTGAGGAAGCTCGAGATAAATCTTAAGAAACGGGGAGATCCGTTGCGAATACACAATATTATTTATTCGCTTACTTCAAATGGACCAGAGTGCTAAGAACATCTTTTTAACGCCCCGCAAGCTGCTATTTTTTCTTTTTCGTTTCTTCTTCCTCGACCATGCTGGCTTCGATGGCCATGCGCACGGCGCCTTTTACGGTGTCTTTTTTGGACCTAGGCAGCGTCCCTTCGTCGAACATGCGATCAGCTTCTTCGTTGATCATCGCCAACAGTTCTTGCTGTTGTTCGGGTGTTAGTTGACGGGTCGACCGCCGCACCGCGCCCACACCGCTTCGGCTATCAGCAGCTTTGACCTGCTCGACTTCGCCGATCTTGGTGCTTTCTATGCTGCGCGTCGACTGAATGGAAGAAGTGCCCGCAGCTCCCGGCTTGTCACCTATCTTTCTTACCATCTGCTTCCTCCGTCCTAATCTATTTCTGAGTGTTCACAATAGTTTTGGTTACGGGTTTAAACGATCAGCTTTGCCAGCCAGGCAAAAAGGGCCGCCAGGGGTGCAAAAATAAGCACCGCAGTTTCGGCGAGAAATTTCGAAAACGGCCCGTCTTCTTTGTTCCGGCGAAGCTGCTGTGCGATAGTGCGCAGGCCGCGGCGGATCTTAAGCCGGCGGATTGCCCTTGATTTCGGCGCTTCGATGCGCGAGCAGAGATTAGCGAGGATTTCTTTGTGCTCGCGAATCACGGATAAATCATCAATCTGCCACTCTTCGGCCAGTGCCCGCATGGACTGTCCCTTGTAGTAAATAGCCCAGATAATTTCTTGGTGGACCGGTTCAAGCTGCGCTAAATGAATCAGGAGCTGTTTATATTCAATGGCCAGTTCCGGATTTTCGCTCGGCGAGCTTTGAAAAGCAGCAATTAAGCTCGCTCCCGTCAGCATCTGTCTAATGGAGCTGCGCACCGTAATATCCGCATCGTCTTCGCTTTCGCTGATTGGCAGGTATCCGTCGCGTAATTCCGGAAACAAATCAAATAACTTGGCCGAAATTTCCCGGGCTTCCTGTTCCACTTCAGAGTTTGTGCCGGTTCCCATTTGCCAGGTCTTGGACTTGCGAGCTTCTTCCGTGCACGCTTCATGAATACGGCGGCGGGCGTAGCCGCGAAACGGCACGCCTCTGGTGGCATCGTAGCGCCGGGCGCAAAACAGCAATGCTTCGTAGGCGCCGCCGTCCAGTCCATCAAGCTGCCAGTCCATGTTCCACGCGCGCGCAACGGCCTTCGCGATGCTCGTAGCCCATCCTAAGTTTTCGGCGACTATCTTTTCGATTAGTTCGTCGCTTCCCGCTGGAAATGCTGCATACTCGTTTGGTGTGCTCATCAGTTCCCCATTCTACGGAACACAGTGGCGCTTTGTTGAATTGTCCTACCTGGTTAGTCGGCGCGTCAATTATCCTTCTCGAGCTATTTTCTTGTCCTGATCTAGATACTGAGGGCGATAGCCCAATAATATCAGGGCCTTATCCCGGTAGCGAAGCGATTTTGCTCATTTTATCGAGTAGAGAGTGTTGTTGGTGGAATTCAAATAAACCACATTTCGTGGGGTTATTAATGCAGTGTGCGGCCCAAAGCCGGGTTATTTCCCGTCGTTTGGGGGTTTTCCAGGGGGTGGAGGAGCATGAAACGGGGGGTTGTTCGGGCGGTTGCTTTCAAGAAAACAGTAGTTTCTCAGTCGACCAAAAAGAAACAAGCCGAAAAGAAGAGCACTGAAGCCAATGAGCGGCAGGTCGCTCAGCTAATACTTAGTCACCGCGAAAACGGACGCAAGCTTGCGCGAAGCATTCTGCGCAGATGGCGCGTACGGATGCCGGCAGATGAAATCGACAGCATCGTCGATCTTGCGCTTTGTGAAGCGGCAAGGCGCTTCAGTGATGAACACGGCGCCACCTTCATGACTTTCCTTTTTTACCATCTGCGAGGACATCTTGTGCGTGCCGTCACGAGGGCAGCTCAAGCCAGCAGTATGTTCATGGCTTATGCGCAAAACAACGGCATCGAGACGGGGGATTGGCAGTATCTTGCGGCGAGCGGCTACACGCCTTTTGTTCCGGACCATTTTCTCTTCACCCAGCGCGATATTATGACGCCGGAGCATGAGCTGCTGCGCAAGGAAAGAATCAATCAATGCCGCGCTGCCGTGACAAAGCTTGATACGCTGGAAAAAGAGATTGTTGGACGTTCGTTCTCCGAAGAAGAGCCGCTTGTCGATATTGCCCGCTCCTTGGGCTATAGCCGCTGCCATATTTCGCGAGTAAAGAAGACAGCTCTCGACCGGCTGCGTGACCTGCTCGGTGGAACCGTAGAGCAGGAACACCAGCAGGAAGAAACAATAGCCGAAACGGCCCTTGTCGAGCGCAGTGCGAATATGCGCAGTGCCAGTGCGCGCCGCCGCAGCCGCCGCCGGCCCGTGGCAGGCCGCGAGCGCAAGCCGGCAGCCGTCATCAAGGCCAAAACCAAGGCGGCCTAAAATTCTTTACCATCGCCGGGAGCGCTCCCGGCGATGACTGGCTGTTTGAGGCCCTCCCCTTAAAGAACAAAGCATTCCAAGTACTTGCTCGTTTAGGGCTTGCCATATTCTTGGTGTTGATTGATAAGGAAAAACAGTTGAGACAGTCACGTGCGGCAGGACGTCTTGCTGTGCGCATTGCAAATGTTCGCGGTTGTCTGTATAGGTGCTGCCGTTCTGAGTCGTAAGAGAAGGTGTTGGCACTCATACTGACTGGGGAGAATAGCAACAGTGACGGCGATCGAAGTTACTTCATTCTTGTGTGTAAGCGTCTTAGTGCTTTCCATGGTGTTCGGTGATTGGTCTTAACGGACCCCTTGAATTATTTTCTTAAGCATAACTGCATAAGCCTGAATCGCTTCCTTCATCTTACCGGTATCTCGTGTCCCGGCCGCAGCTAAAAGTTTACGGTATCTCGCTTGCGGCGGCGGTTGTCACCATCTTGTTTATTGTGCCGCACCTTTTCATGTCTCCGGTGTCAAGCGTGTGCGAGGCGCGTGAAGGGTCGGTCGTGCAAGAGATTTTACGCTCCGGCGAGTTTGTGCTGCCTTTGCGAAATGGCCAAGTAATTCCCTCTAAACCTCCACTCTTTCACTGGCTGGCTGCCGGAATTTCCCAAGTGTTTGAACATTTTGATGAGTTTACGCTGCGCCTGCCGTCCGCACTGGCGGCGGCGGGAACCGTCGCCGCAACCGCGTGGGCGGCAGCCACATCCGGCGGTGTATGTGCTGGCGGGACTGCTGCTCTTGCCGTTCTTTTAAGTTTCGGCTTCCTTAACCTCGCTGCCGCGGGCCGGGTCGACATGCTCTTTTGCCTGCTGACCGTCCTGCCTGTGCTGATCTGGCTTGTGGCTGCCGGGCAGCTTAAATCACGCGGTTCCAGCCTGGCGGAATTGCCGGATGCTGTCTACCATGTAATGGGCGTGCTGTGCGGCTTGGCGATGCTGACTAAGGGTCCGCTGGGTGTAATGCTCCCGCTGCTTGTGGTTGGCTCCGTGTCCTATTTTTTAGGCGGCGGATATAGCGGACTGCAAAGCATTTTACGTATTGGGTGGTTCTGGCCGCTGGCCATCAGTCTCCCGTGGTATGTGCTGGCTGCGTTCGAAGGCGGCACGAAGTTTCTCGCGCGGCAGATCGTTTTCGAAAATCTTCGCCGCTTCACGGGAGGTGCGGGAATTCCGGCAAAGCCGTTTTATCACTACGCTGTGGTCTTCTGGGACCAGTTTGCGCCGTGGTCTGTCTTCTTGCCTCTTTGCGCCGGACTGCTCTTGCTGTCGCATCTTTGTCCGGCCAGGCGGAAGAAGCTCGCTCGATTCTTGCCGCAGGCGCCTGGGGAAAAGTTCGTCTTTAATGGTGCTTTAATCTGGATCGTGTCGGTAATCGTGTTCTTGAGCATGGCTTCCGGGAAGAGAGCGGTTTACCTTCTTCCGGTGCTCCCGGCACTCGGTCTGATCTGTGCTGCGGTTCTGCCGCGCTTGGCGCAGCACGCGGCAGGCGGCGGGAAGGGGGAGCATATCTTGTTTTCATGTTTCTTGCGTGCGTCCGGTTATGCTTCAGCAGCGGCGCTGGCGCTGATTTTTGCAGCGGTGGTTCTTTGCGGCGCATATTTCCCGGATTTAAGTGACAATTACCGGCTCAATGTTTTTTTGCGCAGTTTCGCGGCGCTGGTTGTGTCCAACTTCGGCTGCTTTTCGTTTTGTTTTTTTCTTTTTGCGGCTGGTTTTACCGTTTCCTGGCGCAAAGCGTTCAGTAAGCGTTCTTATTTTGCGTTGCTTTGCGGGTTCGTTTGCTTTCTTGCCGGTCTATATCAGTTGCTGCTTTTGCCCGGTGTCGGCGCAAAGAATTTCACGCATAGTTATCAAAAGTTTGCGGAAGAGGTTTACGCGGTGCTGGGAGGCGCGGAAACCCTTCACGTGCTGCGGGATGCGGAGGACGAAACTCTCGATGGCTTTTTCTTTTATTATCCGGGCCCGCTGCGTTTTCAAGAACCCGAGGCCGGCCTTGCGCAGCCCGGATATTACCTTGTGCGGCGGGCGTGGGTTGAAGCTTTACCGGAGCCTCCTTGGAGCGCGGCGGTGCAGATTATTACTGCGGGCGGAAGAATGACAGATTTGCCTGAACGATACTTTGCGCTGATTCGCTACTGGCCGATGCCGTGAACAATAACCCGCGGCTTGGGCGCTGTCTTGGCGCCGTCAGCGGACTCTTCGGCTTTTACCTGGAGTGGCAGCAGTTCGTTCGGCACCGCGTAGTCTGCCGACGAGTTAGGCGAAATAGAATTCGGCCCTACTCCGGGCACAAGGGTGCCGTCCGGAAAATCGAAAGCGATATTAATTTCGACGGCGCTGCTTTCTCCGTTGTTGCGCACAGCGGCTACGCAGGATTTGACTTGCCCTTGCTCATCAAGCTCAACCCTTGCTTCTTCGGCCTCTAACGCCGCCGGGCGTGCCGGCGTGATAGGTTTCTTTTCGGCGGGCTGCGTCTTGCTGTTTGTTTTTTGGCCCTTCCAGCCCAACCGGCTGAGCATTCTGTCTGATGAATAGCGCGACAATGCTTTGGGCGGAAGTTTGGTTACGGACAGCGCGTTTTTCGGCGGATTGCTGCCGTAGAACACGCGGCCTTGGCGATCTGTCCATTGATAAGAATCTTCGGCTGCTGCGGGTCTGGCTATGAGCGCGAGCACTACCCACAAAACGAGAATAGACGGAACAACATAATTAAATTGATTTCTCATACCGGTGATTTAATCGGAAATATCCCGAAAAGCAAGACCTGCGGTGCTTTCCACAAAACCGGTGCGTGAGCTCTCTTGTTTTTGCCAACTAATTGCAGTAGTCCGTTCTGCAATTCACGAAGAGCTATTCCAGGGGCGGTGTAAATTCATGAGCAGTATTGTTGCAGATAGTTCAAACGACAGGGTTTTGCCTGGACAATCGCGCGGTGTGAACCCGGTTTATGTTCAACGCATGCTCGTGGCCAGTGCCAACGCGAACAAGATTCTAGAACTGCAGACTGTGGCAGACGGGTATTCACTGGTTCTTGCTGCTCCGTCAGAAATACAGCGTGCACATGGTTTGGCTGCTCCGCCTGTGGTTGAGGAGGACGGTGCGTCGTACCGCGAGAATGCGCTGAAAAAAGCGCGAGCTTTTGCTGAGTGGTCCGGCATGCCGGCTATCGGTGATGATTCAGGACTTGAGATTTCGGCGTTAGGCGGGCGTCCGGGTGTGTTCTCGGCACGATACGCCGGGGAAGGCGCGTCGGATAAGGTCCGTATGGCAAAGGTGCTCGCGGAATTAGCGGAGCTGGAATTGGCTGCGCCTGGCTTAGATCGCCGCGCGTGTTTTCGCTGTACGCTTGTTCTTGCGTATCCGAATGGAGCCGTGCTTTGGGCGGAAGGGGAGCTGAAAGGAACGATTCTATACGAGCCGCGCGGCGATAAAGGATTTGGCTATGATCCAATTGTGCTCATTGATGAGCTGGGGCAGACGCTTGCTGAAGTTGATTTCAGCATTACCTGCGAGAATGGATTTCGCGCCCGCGCGGCGCGGGAATTATTCGGGAAACTGCTTGCACTCAGAGCGCCTTGCTTTTAACGTCTTTACCCGGTATTTTTGCAGCCTTCCCGGGGTGTAGCGCAGCCTGGTAGCGCATCGGTTTTGGGAACCGAGGGCCGGAGGTTCAAATCCTCTCACCCCGACTCACTTTTTTCCTTCAGGCCTATAATGCGTTAGCACCGCGATTCGTGTACGCCCTGATTATGAGCTGCGACATATCTCGGATTGCCGCTAGGAGAAACCCGCATTTCATTAAGTAAGTGAACAGAAACAATAATTAGCGAGAGATGCTCGTCGTAGAACATGTCTGAATCATAAGTCTTTCCCGGGCCGGTGCCGATTAAACAAGAGAAGTTAGCCGTCGAGAGAGTAAGAGCAGGGAGTCGAGTTTCGTGCGAGCCATTGTGCTTCCGGAGGAGAATCCTTCACGGCTTGCAGCTCGCCGGGGAGTCCGGGGTCCTGTTGAGGACAGTACAGAGCAGATTCGGCAGAGAATCCGCGCTAATCCCGATCCGGCAAAATTAAAGAATAGCTGCGGCGGTGAAGTATTTGCCATTGCGCACCATAGCGATGATTTCGTCGACGATATTCTTGCGCCTCCCGGCGAGCTGCCGGAAGCGGTCGCCGCCTTTTTGCGCAGCACCGCCGGAACAGACGCCGGGCTTCATCTCCGGCGTTCGGTGTTTGTTTCATCAGCGATAGCTAACATGCTTGCGCTTGATGCTGGGCAGCACCGGGCTATTCGCACTGCCGCGATTTTTGCGCAGTGGGAACAGCGCGTGGGTAAGCAGACCGCTTTGCGGCAGGATTGTGTTAGCCATTTCAGCAATGAAGCAGCCGAGATCCTCGCCGAAGAATTCATGGCCAATGCATCTTTTGTCGGGAAAAATATCGGTGACGCAAGAGTTGAGGATATTCTTGCATCCGCCGCAGCGCTTCTCCGCCGCACAGCTAAAGACGTTGCCTCGCCGGAGGCTATTGGCGGGCAAATCGTCCTGGGGGTTGAGCTGATATCGCGAAGCTGTTGGCGCTACCGGTATTGGGATCCAAATGGCGCACATCGGGCCATTCATTATTTCAAAAGACATGATTATCCAATTGCCTGTGAAAATGTGCGCAAAGCTGTGATGCAAATGCTTGCAGAAGCAGTAACCGCGCACGTAACGCTGCAGAATGCTCAGCTCGCGTCGGCTGTTCCGCCACAGCAGACGGAGACTTCTGCTTCCGGCGGACGTCCAGCATCTGGCAGCACGCTGGAGGCTCACCGGCGCGCCGAGGAATGGGGAGCACGCCGGTTCTTGGTTGAGCTTGGTGAGCTGCGTGAAGGTATGCTGATCATTGAGCCGATCGTCGCGCGTGACGGCAAAACTGTTTTGGAAGCAAACGTAATTCTCAACGATGAGCTTGTTCAGCGTTTATGGGCGCTTGCCGCCGTTCGTCCGCTGCGCAGCCGTGTGGAAGTGACAATAATGCCTAAAGACGCTTCGGGGTTGCAGTAACAGGTGTGCGGGGCGATACTGTCGACCCATGGTTATCCGAGCCTTCCCTGATGTCTCGTTGACTGACGAAAGCGGACTGCTTGCGGCGGGCGGCGACCTCGATGTGGAGTCGTTGCTGCTTGCCTACCGCAACGGAATATTTCCTTGGCCGGTCGCAGGTGATTACCCGCTGTTATGGTTTTGCCCGCCTAAGCGCGCAGTGCTTTTTTTTGACCGCTTTCATGTTCCACGGCGGCTAAAGAAAAAGCTGCGCAGCGGCCGATATGACTTCAGGATTAACGCATCTTTTGCGAGCGTAATTTCCAGGTGCGCTGAGGCCAACAATAGAAAAGGCGAAAAAGGCACCTGGATTACCCCGGAAATGATAAGCGCTTACGTGGCTTTGCACGAGGCGGGGTATTGTCACTGCATTGAGTGTCTCTTAGAGGCAAAAACTCTGGGTGGTCTTTATGGGGTGGCTATTGGTAAGATGTTTGCTGGTGAATCAATGTACTATTTGGAGACTGACGGTTCAAAACTCTGTTTGTGTTTTTTGGTTGACTACCTGCAGCAGAGAGGTGTGAATTGGCTAGACTGTCAGCAAATGACGCCGCTGTTGGCGAGCTTTGGAGCAGAGGAAGTTGAGCGGGAGTTGTTTCTCGCCATGGTGCATGAGGCGGTCAGCGAGGAGCTGAAACTTTTCTGAATTGTTGAGAAAGCGGAGCAAAAATGGAAGAGAGCAATCCAGAAGAAGGACAGGGAGCAGCAGCGAGTACTGCTGATGCGGCAAAGACTCAAGAGGGTAAGACTAAAGAATCACGAATCCCTCGCTGGTTTGTGACTTTCTCCGTCGTTGTCGTCCTCCTGATTGTTATCTTGCTTATAGTCCTGTTTGGACGGCTGTCATCCGGTCCGGGGGGCAGCCCCGAGGCGAGCGCTCCGGCGGAAACCTTTACATTTGATCTGGCTGCGGTTCTGACACCGGCAGATATCAAGGTTATTACGCAGGGCAGTGCGCAAGTCGATCAAGCGCTTATTGTCCCGGCAGCATCTTATGCGTTGTATAACCCGGCACAGCGGCGGCTTGAAATTGGTTTTTTCCGCACTCCGCTGGCGCGGGAAGTTCTGGAACAACTCGCTAAGGCGCAGAGCTTCTCCGATCTGACGCAAGTCTCTCCGGATATCATGTTTCTTATTGCCTTAAAGAAAAGCGGCTCCGCCTGCGAGCAAGCAGAGATTGAGCGTTACCAAGTTTTCATCAATCGCAATCCGGAGGGTGCTCCCGAGTATCTGAGCATGGAATTTCCGGATGCGTCGGGTATTGTGACCATCGGCTGCCGTTTCGACCAGCCGGCGGTTGTTTATGCCGCATTGCGCCAGGATGCTCAGCAGCAAGTCGAGCAAGGTCCGGCGGTTCGTGTTTTTTGGGATTTGCGCATTAGTTCGCCTGCGGTTGTCGTGCCGGTTACGGCCAAAGTGGCTTATGACTCGACGAATGCGGCAGCAGTCGTTGCGTTATGGAACAAGATGGATAACACCATCGAAGTTGGCTACTTCCCCAGCACGCTCGGAGCTGACGATCGCGAGATGATGAGAAAAAACAAGTCGCTGCTGGCGGTGCCGCAGAAAAAGCCGGTTGTTACCGCCGCGCTCTATTTGAACAGAGCGGCGACGTCTTTGGAGTTGAACAATATCGTCCGTTACGGGGTGGTATTTTATCGCAATCCCGAAGCAGCACTGGAATTCGGCGGTCCAAACGATAAAGAAGGCTTTTACTATGTGGTAAGCCCGGAGAAGACGGATCAATTATTCGCCCTTCGCGGATTCCTGGCTGAAGGCGAGTTCATCCAAGGCCGGCTTCGTCATGAAGGAACCAAAGTCCTCGATCAGACTTCGACTAAATTTAACTGGGATTTAGTGTTCGATACGCCGCTGCTGGATGTTTTTGCGCAGCCGGAGCCCGGTCCGGCGGATTCCCAAGACACGACGGCTGGCGCCGCCAAGGCGGGCGATAAGGATAAAGAAACGGCGAAAGAACCGGAAGGACCTTATATGCAGGCCAGCGCCGGCAGTACGATAGCGGATTTCGCTACGGCAATTGCTCTTTATTACCCCCAGCAAAACGACTTGGCCGTGGGCTTTTATACAAGCGAGCTTTCACCGGAAGAGAAGGAGCAGGTGCGTAAGAATAAAGTGCTTTGGCAGTATGTGAACAACAAACGTCCTAACCTAGTTTTGTTCTTTGACTTTCGTTTTGGTGCGACGCAGCTCAGCGCAGAAAACTTGAATGGCTATACGGTTTATTTTACGCGGGATAAAATCGGGTCTTTCTTTTTCCCCGGCAGTCTTGATCAGATTAGCTTTGCTCGGCAAACTGCTAATCTTAGGGAAGGCGAGCTGAAGGTCCTGGAAGGCGACCTCAAGGACGGCGGCAAAGTTAAGCTGAATATCAAAGGCACGCAGAACGCCCGCGGTGGTGAAAAATTCTCGTGGAATGTGAATTTCTCTACAGAAATGAAACAAGTGCAGTAAGGTAGTCGGGCTTAACGCTTTTTGCCCCAGCCGACAACATTGTCGTACATCATCATGTCTTTTTGGCGGCGCTTCTTGCGCATTTCTTCCGCCATTATTTTTTCGCGTTCGCTTTTGCGCACGCGCATCCAGCGTGGTTCGCCCTCCATTGTGTCAATCTGAGCGATCTCAGCCTCGCCGACCTCCGGTTTAAGTTCGTATATCGGATCCTTTCGTTTGCAGCCGGACAGGGAGCACAACAAAAGGGCGGTCAGGGAAAACAGTAGAATGTTTTTTCCTAAGCAATTCATGGACTTACGAATGCGTTGCCGTAATGTCAGCACCTTGGAACCGTTCATGCTCCAGGCTGCTCTAATTTGGTTCTTTTCTTTGTTATTGCAGCGGATTATACCTTGTGTGATTTTTAACCCTGCATTTGACGCGATTGATATGAGGACAAAAATCCGCTCCTATTGGCTGACCCTTGCTTCTCTGTGCAGCACCGTGTGTTGGCGCTCCCTTTGCTGGGCCCAGGCCCCGGCGTATACCGACGGTGAATTGACCGCAACGGACAACCTCTATTTCATGATTACCAGCGGCTTCGGTGCGCTTGTCATTGTTGTTTGCGGTATGGGCGGCTTTGCCTCGCTGATTATGATGCGTCAGGGAAAGGGCGGCAAAAACGTATCAATCTGGGGGGTTGGTATGCTGCTCGTCGCGGCATTTCTGTTTGTCTACCGCGTGCTGATCAAGAGCGGCTTCTTGGGGCAGGAGTATTTGGAGTTTTAGAAAATCTTAGCTCGTGCAAAAGCCCGCCCGTCCCGACGCTTTGTTTAAGGCTTAATCCCCGAAACAAATCTCTTCTGTGTCAACACCGAGCCTGTGCAGTGCTTCGCGATAGCGCGGCCAAGAAAAAAAGGGACCGGGATCTGTCTTTCTGCCTGCGGGTATTGCGATGTGTTCGTGTCCGAGAATGGCCCGCAGGGGGTGACGCTTCAAGATATCGGCTGTTAATTCGGCAAAGGATTGGTACTGGGCTGCCGTATATTCCTGTGTTTCGTATCCGACAAGCTCAACCCCGATGCTGAAATCATTGACTCCCGCGGCGCCGGTAAGGTGGGCCGGCATTTGGCTTTCACCGGCATGCCAGGCACGTTTTTCTTCGCCAACAAGCCGCCAGATCTCTCCGCTCTGCGCAATTAAATAATGTGCGGCTACCTGCTTCGATTTTAACTGCTCCCAGCAGGCCTGCGGATCGAGTTCGGCTCCCGGGAACTCATCCGCATGCATCGCATGAACGATTACGACATTAATCTCGGCCGTGTCCGGGCGATCGTTAAAGCAGGGAAGCGGACGCTCAATGATTTTTATCACTTTTGTAAGGTTGTCTGGCTGTGGTGATACATTGTTTCTATTTCGTCTTTATAGTGCCGCAGCACCGTATCGCGCTTTACTTTCAAGGTCGGTGTGAGTTCGCCGCCTTCGATGGAGAAGGCGCGCGGAACGAGATAAAACTTTTGCACAGCTTCGAAATTGCCGAAATGTGTGTTGCACTCTGCAATATGGGCAGCGATTTCTTGTTTTACTGCGGCGTCTTCATGCAGATTGGCATTGAGCGTAATATTGTTTTTTGCTGCCCATCGCTGTACTTGCGCCGCCTCCAGACTAATCAAGGCAACGCAGTAAGGTTTTCCTTCTCCCACCAAGACGCTGTAGCCAATCAAGGGCAGGGAGCAGAGCCGCTTCTCAACGGTAAACGCGGCGATCTTCTTGCCATTGGAGGAGACGAGGATTTCCTTCTTCCGCCCGATAATTGTTAGGTTGCCCGCAACGTCGATTTCGCCCAAATCTCCGGTGTGAAACCAGCCATCGCTGCCCCATGCGCTGCGTGTTGACGTAGGCCGCTGATAGTAGCCTTTGGCCACGTGGGGCCCGCGAATCAAAATTTCTTTGTCTTGTGCCAGGCTGATTTCGATGTCTGCCGCAAGCGGCTTGCCCACACTGCCCAGCTTTTTTTTCTTTGGCTGGGTGGCGGTGTTAGCCACGCATGTTTCGGTAAGGCCATAACCTTCCACAATTTCCAGCTCCAGCATTTCAAAGAATTCAGCAGTCTCCGTCATTAGCTTCGCGGCTCCGCAGACGCAGATCCTGAACTTGCGGCCGAACAACATGCGCTGGATTTTTTGTCTGAGGGGCAAAGCCAGCAAAAAACATATCTCCGCCAACCAGGCTCGTGACTTTGTTTGTCTGGCGCAGAACCTTTGGCGTGCGCAGGAGAGGAAACAACGAAGCAGCCATCCCATTACTCCGCTCCGGTCCGCTTGGTGTTCGATCGTTTCCTGCATTTTTTCCAGTATGCGGGGCACTACGGGAAATATCGTAGCTTCAGACTCGCGCATATCTGCGGCGAGCGATGATTTGTCGATTGTTGATGCTGTCTTGCTGAAAACAGCCGGAAAGCACAGCTTGGCCGGGGTGAGAAAGCCTGCATATCCGGCAAGTTTGGCGAAAGAATGCGCCAACGGAAGAAAAAGAAAGATAACGGAATCATCGCGAATGAACGGCAGCGAACTGATTTGGCGCACGTTGGCTAGATGATTACCGTGAGACTGCATGACTCCCTTTGGCGGACCGGTTGTGCCCGAGGTATAAACCAGACAGGCCAAATCGTCCTTTGTCAAAGAATAGTCGATGGCCGTCTGTTCCGGAGCCGGATATTGTTCAACGATCTCTTGATAAGATTGAACAAGCGGGTGAGCGGCAACAGCTTCGAAGGATATAATCTTCAACATTTCGATTTGCGCCACTGTTTCTGCGCGATCTTCATGACCAGGAATGAAGTTTGCCGTTTGCGCAACGCTGAGCAGTTTGTCGACCTGTTCTTGGTTCTCGGCAAATACGATCTTGGCTCCCGAGTCGTAAAGGATGTAAGCGATCGTATCCGTTGGCAGCGTCTGATAAATCGATACCGATACGCATCCCAGGGACAGCACGGCGATGTCGGCTTCCAGCCATTCCGGACGGGTTGCTGAGAGAATGGCAACTTTAGTATCCCGCCCGGCACCGATTGAGCGCAAATAGGCTGCGAGCGAGGTAATTCGCGCTGCTGCTTCACGGTAAGTAGTGCTGCGCCACTTACGGGGGCGTTGTGCGGCATCACCGGGCTGATCGAAAATTGCCTGACGGCAGAGTACATCGCTAGGACGCGAAGAGGCAATCGCGAAGAAGGCCTGAGGAATACTACTAAATTCAGCTATGCTGTAATTCATCAGAAATCCTGCGCTAAAGGCTCCAAATGTCAAAGTGCTGCCTGACCGCAACATCTCACAGCTTCTGGCGGTGAATGTGATATTACGGCTAGTTAGTGCGCAGCTCCAGTGCAAATGCTCTTGATGGCCGGGAAAAATCGTAATCTTTTTTCCATTCATCGGGAAGAGTCTCGCGCGGCACTTCCCGCATGCCTAACCTCGCAAAAAACGACCACATTCGGGGCGAGATACTTAAGGCAAACACGCGTTCCTTATCCTGGGCTTTGGCTGCGGCAATCATCTTTTTTGCCAGTTTCCGCGCCCGGCCCTTGCCCTGATAACGCGGCAGAGTGCAGAACTTGGATAACGCTGCCGCCGTGCCGTAGTCGACAAGCTGCGCTGCGGCAACAATTGCATTGTTCACCGTGTAGACAAAATAGCTGTTGATTTGTTCAGCTACTTCGTCTTCAGATGCAGGCAGGATGGTGCCGTCTTCGATGTAAGGACGCAGCAGGCGGGAGATATCAAACACATCGCGCAGTCGTCCCCGGCGGATTATGTTCGGATATTCGTTAGTCAGCAACGTGCCTCGTCCACGGTGGGTGAAGATTTCTTGAAACAGACTGCCGCTTGCTCCTTCCAGCAGTACGATTTCAAGGTCGCTTTCTGTACTCGTTTGGCGCAAGAGTCCCAGCAAGGTGCGATCAATATTCAGTGCTTGTGCTTCGGACAAGATATTGTCAAGTTCGCTCGGAGAAAGATGGGATTGAAGCACTCCCTTAACGCTTAATCCACGTTCCGGAGAAATGTAAAAGAATTTGTCTGCATCGTACATTTCGGCAAGCGCAAGGGCCTCTTGGCAAAGTTCGCCGGGTGATTGGCTTTCAATTACAGGCAGTGCCAGGACAGGGATGATGTTGTTGGTGCACGCCGAGGTAATTTTCCTCGCCTTTTCGCCGCGTGCGCTTTGGGCGGTGCTCAGCGGAATGTGCCAGAACCGCAGCCCGCGCTCCGTCAACTTTTTCAGCTTAACGTCAAGTCCGTTGTGATCACGGCAGACGAGCATTGCGGTAATGTGCGACGACTGAAGCAGCTTCAAGTCAGTCAAGATGCTCTCGAGCGGAACATCAGGATGAAGAAAGAGGACAAAAAGGGAATCCCGGAAGCGGTAGGAATACTGGAACATCTCCAGCGCATCGAGTAGTTTGGCTTGAATGTATTTCATAGCCGCGTAATCGGGTATGTCCTGTTTGTCTTAATTCGGCGTCGTCCAGGAAATGCTTTCCTGGCGCATTTGTCAATAACTCAGCTACACCTCTACTATCCGGTGGACGTCCAGGAAAAACAGTTTGCCCGTAACGCGAGTAATGTCCAGTCCGGCAAGCCGCGCGGCAATGCGCTTATAGGCGGCAAGCTGCGGGCGGTAAAAATCCGTCTTTTTTTGCAGCAGTTCCTCAACCGGGCCGCTGAACCGGTCGCTCTTGTAATCAATTACTTCCGCGCCGCAAGGCTTGCCGTCTTTCAGTTCGATCACCAGCCGGTCGATCGTTCCGGTCAGCACTCGGTCTCCTTCACGAACCGCAAACGGAAGTTCGCAAAATACTTCATGCTCCCTGCCTGCTCTTGCCGGAGAGGTCTTGGCCAGCAGCTCGATTGCGACAGGATGCTTAAGTAATGCGCAAAAATAATCAACCAATTGCGCAATGGCTGCACCGCTTGCGCCATGACGCGCGGCTATCTTACGCAATGCTTCCGGATCGGGCACGATTCCTTCCAGCCACTGAATAGTTTCGAAAAAAGCATGAAGCACGATGCCGCGCGTCATGGCCGCAGAGCTTGCCAATTGCAGCCGATCGGCGAGTCTTACTTCTGTGCCTCCCTCGAGAGCCGACGGCGTCTGCCTGAGCAGCGCCCGTGTCCTTTCCGGCGCTGGCGGCAAAGAGATTGTTGGTGCAGCCGGTGCAAGTTGTTCATCTTCCGGGACCGGCCTCTTTTCCATTTCTGGATGCTGCCGGTGCCATAAGCGATCGCCTATTTCAAATACTATTTCCTGCGCATGCGGCATTTGTTGTTTTGGCGCGGCGGCACGCAAGATGGAGCTGAACGAGACACCATTCTTTTTGGTATCGGCGCTGAGCATGTAAACGGCATGCCGCGCCCGGGTCAGCGCCACGTAAAGCACGCTGAACTCTTCTTTTATCTCTTCAACGAGGCAGGTCCGGTAAATTTCTTGAAGCTGCGGCGACAACTGGCGCAGCTCTTTTTTTGGGTAGCATACAACGCGATTGGGTGATGTTAAGGGATTGTCGCCAGACACCAAAAGAGGCGGGCGGGAAGAACCGCAAAGCGGCGCGTCCAGCTCGGGCAAAACCACAATGTCAAACTCGAGTCCTTTAGCTTTATGAATGGTCATCACGCGGACTTGTGCGGCACGCGGATCCTCGACTTTTTTCGTTTCGACAAAGCGCACAAAATCATCCATCCGGCCTGTGGCCCGCGAGTCATACATGTAAGCAAGTTCGACAAGGCGTCTGAGGCGCAAAGCATCCATGTGCGAAGCATGAGCCGCGGCGCAGGCGGCAATCTCGTTAACCGTTTTGCCAAAGCCCTGATCGGCTATTCTGCTGCGCAGTCCGCCGGTGCTGTCTGTGCCGAAAATACTGTGCAGGGGAGATGATTCGATAAGAAAGGCGGCTGCGCTGTCTCCGGGGTGGTCGGCCAGCCTGAACAATGCGAGTACCGTGCGCACCGCCGGGGAGTCAGTAAGCGGATTTCCTCCCTCTTGGCTGGCGAAGATGCCGATGTCCGGGTGCCGGAGCGCCAACAGGATATTCGGAATTGACCTATTAGTTCGCACCAGCACGCCAATCCCGGCGCCCGGAGCACGATGCACTAGGTCCTTAATCAGCTCTGCCGTGCGCTGCGGTATGCTGTCGCGCATATTGTCGGTGCCGCTGCTCACTTCCCGCAGGGCAGCGAAGCCCGCAAGATCGGTTCGCTGTGTTTGATGAAGGCAAAAGTCTTTGCTCCAGCTCTGTGCTGCCTCGCGGTATGCCCCGTCACTTCCTTCGAGAGCCGGATTGTCGCTTAGACTGCCAAAAACAAGATTGACCAGGTCAATTACGGTTTGTGAACTGCGGTAGCTCTTATCCAAGGAGCGCAGAGTTGACTCAAACTGCGGAAAACGTCCAAGCAGCCCATCGAAAATTTCCGAGACCCCTCCGCGCCAGCCGTAAATCGCCTGCTTCACATCGCCGACGCAGAAAAACGAGTGTTCGGCGCCGGCTTTTGCCGCAATTTCAGCGACTAATGGTTCTAGAACATTCCATTGCTCGGCCGATGTATCCTGAAACTCGTCAAGGAGAATGTGGGGCAGTTCGGCATCAAGCCGGTAATAAAACTCTTGTTGGTCGTTGGAGGCTATTCGGCAGCGAAGCAAGTAAGTTAAGTCGGCAAAGTTGATTACGCGGTGGGTGAGTTTTCGCTTGTCAAACACTTCTGTGTAAGCACCAATCAGCGCCGCTGTGGAGCGGGTGCGATTTTCCAGTTTACGCAAGAGTACAGCCTGCGCCTGTTTGATCAGCACGCGGACACTTCGCGTAAGCTCCGGCGGAATTTCCTTGCCGTCAAAACGCGTACTGCCGCTCAACAGGCTCTTTGCGATTCCTTGAGCAATAAAATCCTCCCACAACCCATGGCGAGCTGCATCGAGGGCCTTGCTTACGGCATTCGTATAGGAAGCTAACGGCTCGCCGTTCTTCTTTTTCGGGAGTTCTGCGCGCTCGAGTTGGCTGATAGCCGCCTGCAGCGCTTCCGGGGCCAGCGGTGCGGGAGCTTCAAACCAATACCAGGGGGCAGGCTCACTTTTCCGGAAGACATCATGCAGCGCCGCGATACTGGACAGCATACGCTCGTGAACGCTGCGGGAATAATTGCCGTTGCTCAACAACTGCAGCAGCAGCGACAGATACTTGCTTGAGTTTTTTGCCAGTAATGCCCCAATGCTTGCCTGGCGGATGCGCTCTTCTTCTTCGTCTTCAATTAGCCTCCAGTTTGGCGGCAGGCCCAGTTCAAACGCAAATGCACGGACAACCGCGAGAAAAAAGCTGTCCAGTGTGCTGATTTTAAGCTGGTGCTGACTGTTCGTGAGCTGCCGCAGGAGTTCCAGTGATTGCTTTGCAGCCGCGGGATCACCGCTTAAGGAATCTTCCGCCAGACGGGAGAAAAGCCTGTTTTTGATTTCTCCGGCCGCTTTGCGCGTGAATGTCGTGGCCAGCAGTCTTTCTGGCTTTTCTCCTTTGGCCAGAATTTGGATCAGCCGCTGGGTTAAGCTGTAAGTCTTGCCTGTGCCGGCGCTTGCCCGGACAATATCCACGCTGTAAAAAACTTCCGCGCCGCTCATTGCTCGCTATCCTCCTCCTCGCACAAGAGTCCGACGCCGCAGATGTCAGCGAACTCATCACCCGGAGGACTCTCGGGCGATGGAGGCCAGAAGACCTGTTCATAAACATTCTCTGCCACTTCTCGTGCTTTTCCAAGTGCTTCAAGGAGCGTTTCATCGCTGAAATCAAGCCAAGATGCCCCGATGCTTTTTTCGCTTTTTCCGAGATTAATATAGCCCAGTTTGACGGAGGCTCCCCCAATGGCTGGTTCAAGCAGATAATCATATAGCGGTAGTTGTAAATCGAGCCACGTGCCGTCTTTTTTCCGATGCGCGGTGCCGGGAGTCTTTGCTGTATCGCTTGTCTTGTAATCAAAAATCGCCCAGGTGTTTTCCTGCGGGTTGTAGTCAACGCGGTCAATCGTTCCACGTATGCGCATCAAGCGGCCCCTGCCGAGATCAAGCGCTGCTGTCGAATCTTTGATGGTTCGTTCGCACCATTTAATCTGCCAGCCTTGGGCGGCCCAACCGGCTTGCCAGCCGGCAAAATGCCGCAGCCGTCCGCGGAGCTGCTCGATTTGAATGGCTGTGCTGGGCAGCGCAGTGCTGCCAAAGACACGTCGCTGTTCGTGAAGCAGCAGCGTATCCAGCAGGTCGGCGATTTCGTCCTTGCTGAATAACGCCGCGGTCTGCTGGCTTCGTCCAAACACGGCCAGAACGCGGTGCGCCAGCGTGCCGAAATGCGCAGCGTTGAGCTCGCGCTCCCGATCGTCAATTGTCTGGAGGTGAAGCACATGTTTTAGGTAGAAACGATAGGGACAGACAAGATAGTCGCGAAAAGAAGACACAGACATCGACGAAATAGGCTCGGTCAAATGCGCTGGGAGGGGGGTGATGCCGAAGCTGCCGTTTGTTCCGGTGCGCTGCCCAATGAATGCGAAACGCTGTTCTTCTTGTACCCGGTGGAAACGCAGAGTCCGCTCGGCGAGAAGCTCGCCCTTTACGGCCATTGCTAATCTGCTCGGCAGCAAAGCATTGCCGGCGTTGTCCCGCCGTGCGGCAAGAACATAAAGATGCTGCTTGCTGTGCAGCATTGCCGTAAATGCGTATGCATCACGCGCGAGGCGGCGTTCGTTGTCTAATAGTCCGAGCTTTTGCCGGAGTGTGTTGGGCAAAAATGGATCGGCAGTTATACTCAGCGGAACATATTCTTCGTTTAGACCGGCAACAATCAGCAGCGGTGCGTCGTCAAGCAGCAGTTCCAGCCAGCCCAGCAGTTCTATCGCCGGATGGACCGGCTCGGGCGGTATCTCTTCGTCAAAAAGATGGTTCAAGACGAAACGCAGAGCTTCAGCGGCATGGAGCGGTTCGTCAATGGCGGCGTTTAGTTCGTGCAGGGTGCTAAGTGCGGCCGCGATTTTTTCGCAGGCGGCCAGCGTGATTCTCTGCCCGGGGTCATCGCGGATGCAGATAGTGTCCGTGTAAGTGCGTCTAAGAAATTCGAGGATCGGTTGAGCCCACTCGTGAAGAGGCCTCGGCTTGCCAAGTAAATCCTGCAGGAGCGAGTGCGCCTGGCCGGCGACGGCGTGCGCTGTGCCGCTCAGCGCATGAGTCTGGGAAAGTTGGGCTGGTTCAGCCGATGCCGGAAGTGTCTCGGTATAAAAAACGTCCAGCGCAGTTAGAAAGTCGTGCTGTTCTCCCTCAACCTCATGCTTCTCCAGCACCTCGGCGATGTCCGGATGACGTACGAACGAGGCAAAGCCGGAGAAACTCCGGTCGCTTAAGTACTCTGCCGCGGAGGCAAGCAGTTTCCCGGGTCTTGTTTCGGTCAGGCAGGTTCCTTTGGCCAGGCGCGGCTTGACGCCGCAGCCTTCAAGTTCCTGTGTGAGAGACGGCACCAATTCATCAGCAGTATAGCCAATGACGATTTGTTCTGCGCTGAATCTGCCAGTGGTGCGTCTGAGTATCTGGACTGCGTCCTGCGCCAGTTCGGCAGGAGAGTTGCAAAAGAAGAGCTGTTCTTCGGTCAGTGCTATCTGCGCCGCGGCCCAAGGCTTGCTCAGCACGCAGCCGAATTCATCAAACCAGTCCGCCCGCTCTGCGGGCGCATGGACCAAAGCAAAGGCAACAGCACCGGATTGGTTGATCATTTCGCAGATCAGCGGTGGAATATCAGCGCAGGCAAGCAGACAGAGTTCGCCGGCAAAACGGCATTCCCCGCGGGCGACAGCATCAATTCGCGCTTGAAACTGATCGATCAACCCCCATGACTCAAGGCAGTTGAGAAATAGCTGGTGGATATCGGCCAGGATCAGCCAGCGTTCTTTTCGAAAATAATCAAAATGCTTTGCTCCTTCCTCGGCCACATTGCAAAAGGACAGACCGCGGGTATTTAGCTCTTTCCAGAGTTGATCCAAGTGTTGGGCAAGCAAAGTGCGTTCAAGCAGAGCCGTTTGCTGTTCGCTGCGCAGAGAAAGCTCGCGCAGCTTTTCCGGAGAGACTTGGGCGAGTGCCGTGAGCCAGGCTGCCTGGCGCTGGAGCGGTTCAGCCAGCGGCTTGGCTGCGGTATAAAGTAGTTCGGGCAATTTACCTACCGTGCGCCGGCACGGCGGCAAAAGAACCGCACCTTGGTTCTGAGTTCCTTCGACAAGCAGTTCCAACAAACGCCGCTCTGCCCTGCTGCTTGGCAGGATTACGGTTGCCGCCCTCATGTCGCATCGGCCATTGGCGCAGGGATAATGTTCAAGCAGCCAGCGCGCAGCACTGGTCAGTGCCGGTTCGTCCCATCCCAGGAAAATACGCTTTACCGACATTACTTAAAGCATCTCGCGGAGAATTAATGTCTGATTGCGCGGATTAATATTTTCAATCTGCAGTCTTACGCGGCGGCCTAAATCTTTGCGGGTAAAAGTGTTTGCCGCATTGCGTCCGCCTGCCGGGAAAAATGGGAATAAAGCACAAATACCGTCAAGCTCTGCCATTGGCTTCAGGCCATCGACCCGGACAATAACACCGTTGATTTCTTTTATCCGCTCCTGAAGCAGATATTTCAACAGCCAATAGCGGTTTCTTTCCCGCTGAATCTGGAAAACTTCATCGGCGCCGCATTCCACGCGCCCAATCAGTTCGCTCACTTGTTCTGGTGAATAACAGGTTTTACCCGTATCGAGAAATGTGCCTAGTTGGCGCTGAGTAATCAAATCCACGGCGCGTCTAATCGGCGAGGTGCTCTGCGTATACGCAGCTACGCCTACGCCAGAGTGGGGCGCTGGCGTGATCGAAACGGCGGAGCGTTTGAGCAGGCTGCGCAAGAAGTATTCGCGTGCCGGTCCTTCCGGGAGGTCTTTGCCCTGCTGCGAAATGTCAGTATCCGGTGGTTCTTGCGCGCGAAAGATCAAGGGGATGCCGTTTTCGGCACCGAAAAGCGCAGCGCTCTCGTTGCCGAGAATCATCAGCTCGCTCACCAGGCGGCGTGCGGGCGTGTCTTCGTTGGCCTCAATCAGTGCAATTTTACCGCCGGGGAGGATTTTTGCGCTCATTTCCCGGCGGTCGAACTGAAGTGCACCGGCATCAAGCCGCCGCTCCTCGGATTTGGCGGCAAGATGCCACAGATTAAGCAGCATCTGCTGCATTAAATCCAGCGGTCTGCTTTCTGCGCAGAGCAAAGCATCTGCTTCCTCGTAGGTGAAGCGCTTTGCAATTTGGATCCGTGTCCGCTGCAAGGTGCGCCGGACGATCTGCTGTGTTGCGCGATCAAAATCAACAAAAACACTCAAGGTAAGCCGTTCGGCTCCCTCGATCAGGCTCAGCGTGTCTTCGGAAATTTCTCGCGGAATCATCGGAACCTGATAGTCAGGCGTATAAATCGAACTTGCTCTGCGCAGAGCTTCTTGATCGATATGCGAATCCGGCAGGACAACCGCCGCCACATCACTAATATGAATACCCACGCGCCATACATCTTCCAGTAATTCCAAGGACAAGGCATCGTCGAAATCACGCGTTTCTTCGCCGTCGATAGTAACGCAAGTCAATCCGGCAAGACCGGTTCGTGATTCGAGAACCGCTGCGGCATTTGCCGCAATGTTCTGTGCCTCGCTGATTACTTCTTGACGAAACAACAGCGGGCGGCCGAGCCGGATGGGGCCTAAATCCTGGTCCGGGTTGAAGTGGTCAAGCGCTACCAGAAGTTCAAAAGCTTTTTCTTCTGGGCGTCCGTTTAGATTGAGCTTTGCGCGCTGGCAGATTGTTTCGAGAAGCTCGCGCGTTTCTTTTGCTTGTGGTGCGCTGCTGCCCAATGCGGCCAGCAGTTCGAATTGATGCAGCGGCTGCATGATCGGCGAACTGGGTTGGGCCAGTCGTTTAACAATTGCCGCCACAAATTCTTCCTGTTCGCGTGCCTTTTCTTGCTCAGCCCGCAGCTTGGCCTGCAATTCTTCGACAATCTCTACGCTTCTTGGTTCAAAGCCTGATTTCTTGCGCCGGAAGTAAATCTGATCAGTCAACAGCATTCGTCTTGCCGCTACGAAATGCGCGGCGTGCGCATCGCCGAAAAGCAGCTCAGCGGCATCCTCGATCGTGACTTCTTTGGTTTCTCCGAGATACACTTGCCACACCTCTGCAAGATCTGCGTTCTGCAAAAGAGCAACCGCCTGATCGTGCAGAACAGCCAGCGCAGCCAAGCGTGCTTGTTTGCCGGCGCCGGGTTCGGTGACTGCTCCCGGAATCAGCGTCAAGCGGTCGGGGGGCAAATCCAACTCGGCTCCTTGCTGGTTAATTACTGACCACTTTCCTTTCTTTTCACTAACCGCCACCGCCAAAATGGGCTTGGAGTGCTGTTCGTACTCGATGATTCTTCCGGAGATGATCCGATTATCTTGCGGAGTAAAACCAGGCTTATTCAGATTGATTGGCTTCAGAGGCATATTAATTGGCGTGCTGTTGATGACTAACGCTATTTCTTGTTGTCGAAAAAAGGATCGGGCAGCGGTGCTTCTTCGTCCCCCGGAGCAGGGATCACCGTTTCAGGATCTGCCGCCGCTGCTGCGGGTTGCCGGCTTTCTCCGGCAGGCTGCTGCAGCACTTGGTGCGCTCGAAAACGTCCGGTTTGGGTTGGCATCGCTTCATCCGCTGTCAACAGATTCTCTTCCCCGCCCGGTTTCTGAGCTGGCGAGGAAGTCCGGACCGATGATTGACTTTTACGGTTTGCCTCATAAACAAAGGCAATGATGAGAAAGAGAACAAATATCGTCGCGATCACAGTTGTCATGGATTTCCCCCGCTGTAACGCTCCTCTTCTTTCGCAATACAGGGTCCAGTATAATCAACCGTTGCTCCGCTTGCGCCGGCATAGCACTCGCTGTTATAGGTTATCCCATCGCAGCCGCACACCGGGTTGTCTTCGACAGGGCAGTCTTGGCGCAGAGGAACGCACTTCCCGCGTGCGTCAACTCCGCCGCACTCCGGTCCGAGCAAGCAATACATGCCCAGCGGGCATTCAAAGGCTGCGCCTCCGCCGCACGCAATAAACGGTCTTCCCGACGAACCTCCGCCCGGACACCCGGCCGCCCAGAGTGTAATCCCGAAGAGAGCAGCCATGACTCCGGCAAACCTTATCCGGTATATAATCTTATCATGCCGCGCCTGAGACAGATTCATTGCTTTCTCTCTTTTTTTAAGCGTTCAATCTGTTCTTGTAAGACGTTAAACGGGTCAGATTGCTTATTTTTGACATCCCGTTCAATTAATAGCATTTGTTTGAGGAATCTTTCCAGCGTATTTCCGCACAACTCGTACATTTCGGCGAAAAGCCAGAGCCGATCCAAGTAAACTCGCTGTGCAATTAATACGGCGTTGTTTAGGCGCAAACTGCGCGTTTTGTACCTGCCGCTCTTCAGAGATGGCGCGAGGCTTTGCCAGCGTGCCGCGTGCTCAGAAAACATTGCGTCCCGCTGGGCGAGCAGAGCCGGGTTGGGCGTCTTAGCTTTGCGCTCGTCTTCTGGAAGCTCATCATAGAAAAGCTGCATGGCCTTGATCGTTTGATCAACAAAGTGCGCAAAAACAAGTTCATCATGAAATGTTTCTTGTGCGCTGACAGTCCGTGGATCTTGTGCTCCCGCGCTCGCCCGAAAAAATTCTACGGCAGCGGCAGTGCCGGCAAAATTTGCCAAAGATTCGTTGAAAGACGCGCGGCCTTTGATCCAGATAGTGTTATGAACTAATTCATGGATGACCGTGTCGACTAAAAGTGCATCATCGAAGCGCACAATCGAAGAAAGCAGCGGATCGTCGAACCAGCCGAGAGTGCTGAAAGCCGGGCTTGGCCGGAGATAGATATCCAGACCAGCTTCGCGAAGCTTCTTGGCGGCAGCGTCGCCGTCTTTTTTTTCAAAGTAACCCTTATAAGGGATGCGGCCGACAACGGGGAACCACCACGTGTAAGGCTTAAGGGAAAACTTGGGGGCAGCGCTGAGCACCCAGACAAGAACATCACGTTCCACCTTAGAGTATTGGGTGTAACTGCCTTTTGGTATAAGGCCTATTGCCGATGCGAACTCGCGTGCATCGAGAACAAGTTGAAACTTACGTTTAAGCTCGGGGTCTGTCTCCGGTGCGGAAATAAGATCGGAAAGCGGTTTACGGCGCCATAGAATCTTCGTCTCTTCCCATCCAGCACGAACAACATACGCCGGCGAGCAAGCGTGGAGTGGAAGAGCGAGAAGGACAAGCAGTATGCGGCAGATGCGAGAAGCATGCAGCATCATTGCTGTACGCCCGCATCGATCCGGGTTTAAGGTTTTGGCCGTCATTGTACAGCGTTTGTGCGGGCGATTGCCGCAGGGACGGGGTCCGGCCTGGTGATCGCTGTAAAATCGGGCTGGCCCAGCGCCGTCTGAAGCTGCACCGCGCCGTCCGGCGCGAAAATGGGGATCTGCAGCAGGGCCGCCATAATTACTTCGGCAATAACATCATAGCCGCGCACGTTCGGATGCGCCCCCTCCGGGAGATTAAGCAGATAGCATTCTTCGAGATTGCAGGTATTCGCATAAGCATGATTGACATCCGCCAAGGTGATGTCGTTGACCAGCGCTAGTTCGCGAAACCCGACATTGTAATTCTCGATCCATGTGTTTAAACCGAAGCGCATGCAGCAAGCGGGCGGAATCGTCGCCAAAACCGGCGTTTTCCCGGACGCGCGGGCGATATTGATCATCGCTTGCGTTGCCCGGTAAACCTTGTTCGGATCTGTTTGAAACTGGGCATCGTTTGTCCCCTCAGAAATGACGACAATATCAGACTGATGAGACGGGATAACCGCGGCGAAGCGGTATACGCCGCCGGTTGCGTCTCTTTCGCCGGGCTTGCCGAGATTGGCCACCGAAATTCCCATGGTCAACTCCACGCGAAGCGGGTAGCCGGCTTCTCCGGTGGGACTGATGCCTGTAAAATCATCGACAAATTCACCGACCGGGACAAAGTCTCCGACGCCGCGAGTGATGCTGTCCCCGAAAGCTGCAATAGTGATCATGCCGTCCCCGTTTGTATCAGCGAGAAGCGGCGGCGGTGCTTCTTCCTCTTGCGCACTGAGCATAGTGCTGTCAAGCAGCGGGCACAGGAACAGGAAAAAAACGGTGCATGAGATGATGATGCGGTTGAAAATCATGATTCTCCCTGTCGGTTGTTTCATTTGTCGGTTTTTGCTTGAGAGTTTTTGGTGCTGGCGTCTTTCTGTTCCTGTTCGGGCTGTATCGACAGGGGGGTCCATGTCGGGTGCAGCATTGTGCCCGCCAGCGCAGAAGCTACTTGCTTAATTTCATTTTTTGCAGAGTCCCAAATAAACAACTGGAAATCGTTTTTTCCTGGCGAAAGCTCCCCAGAGAAAAACACCTTGGATGCATCATCGGTCCAAACGCCGTCGAGATCTTTACCTGCGCGCACGACAACCGGAGTCAGCTCTTTTGCGCCCTTCTTAAACTGCCAGAGATCGATTTCTTCGCGCGAACCGTAAGAGAGGAGAAACGCAGATCCCGCCGGATGCCAGGCTGGGCGGGAGAACGACCGGTAGCCTGTCGTCAGCATCCGCGCACGCTTTTGCGCCCGGTCATAGAGAATGATGTCCCATCCTGGCCAGTCTTCATCGGAAGCGTAAATGATTTCTCCTCCGCGCGGAGACCAGCGGGGCATAATGCGCTTGCTGCCCGTGCGGCGTTTTTCTAATCCGAGCGGACGGACGAGAGTGCCGTCGGGTTTCATCGTGTATATATCGGGTGCATCCTCGCCGCGTGCGGAGGCAAAGACAATCTCAGCTCCGTCTGGCGACCAATCAGGATCGCGATCGTCGCCTTTATTCGTCGTCAGACGTTTGAGGCCGGAACCGTCTGCGCGCACAGAAAAAATCTCACGATCGCCGTCCACTTCGCTGTCGAAGACAAGAGTCTGCCCATCCGGCGACCAATTTGGAGAGTTGTCTTGGCCGGGAGTGGCAACTAAAGGTTTGATGACCAAAGTCTCGAAATCGAGAACCCAAATATCGGAGGAATCGGTTTTTTTCAGAACGAAGGCAAGCCGTCCGCTGGTCAGTTCGAAGTACTTAATGACAACTTCCGGAGCGCTGCGTTCTTCTCCGTGGACGGGGTGCGCGAAGAGCATGCTGACGCACCACAATCCGATTACGGTAAGTTTCCCGATAGATATATGCGTAAAAGGAGGCATAAATAGTGCACAACGTCCAAAACTAGATGGCTAAAACCGAGGCTAAGAAATAACAAATTTCTATTTCCGAGCGCAACATGGTCTAAAACTTAACGGATGTTGTGGCATGGGAAGCTGCGGGTATTGTTGGCGCAGGCTTGGGTTCAGCCGGAGCTGGCGAAAGACTTCAGGGTAAGAGGCGGAGGGTGGGTGGGGAGCTTAAGGAAATCGCAGAGGATGTTGTTGAGGTGTATCAGGGCGAGCTGGAAGGCCTGGTTCTCTTTGGTTCCTGGGTTCGCGGGGAAGCGTCGGCCGCCTCTGACATCGATCTCTTGCTGATCATGGAAAACAATGCGGTGATTGACCGTGACCGGTATTCGCATTGGCCCCCACGACGGGTTCTTGGACGCGAAGTCTCGCCCTTATTTGTCCACCTGCCGGCAGATACAGGCAGCATTACAGGTCTCTGGCTTGAAGTCGCCATTGACGGTATCGTGCTGTTTGACAAGACGCTGGCAGTCAGCCGCTTTCTTGCCGCGGCAAGAAGAATGATTGCGCAGGGCCACGTCCGGCTAAGGGCGGTAGATGCCCGTTTTGCTGAAAAACTTTGGGCGGATGTTGTGCGAGAATCCCAGGAAGTGGTCGAGCTGGCCCTTAAGGGGCTTATCCGCTATCACCACATTGAGGTGCCGCGCGTGCATGACGTAAGCGGTGCACTTCTATTCTGAACAGTGGCATGGCGGAACTGATCGATATCTCCCAGGATCTGAGGCGGGACCGGGAGCTGGCCTTCTGCGGCAGCGCCTGCAAGTAATCGCGGCGGCTATTTCTACATCAACATATCTGGCGCGCCGGGAAACGGGTACAAAAAGGTTATGTGGCAACCATAGAAATGGTGACTTTTCTTCAGCGGAACAGGTCTTTTCAGGCCCTTTTGGGCAGCCAGTTGATCTTTTTGGGTCAGCGGCTGATCTTTTCCTGCATCGCGTAATCGCCGGTGGCAATCCCGTTTGCCGCTACAAGATGCTCCAAGGCAAGCGGTGAATCCACGGCGAGTTCCAAATTGATAACTTCTTGGTTGGGATCGACCGGCAGCGTGCGCACGCTTGTTACCGGATAAAAAGAGCCGTCGGCCCCCAGCAAGCGATCCGCCGTGGTGATTTCATTTGCTTTCTTCATCCGGACGACTTCGCCTACCGCACGGTTATCCGCAAGACTCGCCCGCTGAAAGCCGCCGGCTTGAGGCGCCAGAACGGCCATGGGGTGGGTCTCGCTAACGCGAATCGTCTTCTCGCCTAAGCGGATTTCATACAGCGGCTTAGGCTCTGGTCCGCGCACGATCATGGCAACGCGCACTGCTTTATTTAAAGCAGGATTCCAGATAGTATCGCCCTGCCGGATGGAGCTGATCGCTTTAGTTCGCAGACCGTCGCCCATCGTGATTTGAGTTTCTGGGGCAAAGCAGCCCATGTTGCGAACTTTGTAGCAGTAATAATCGCAGCTCTCGGAGTCTGTAGCCGCATTTGTCCGGGTGCAGCGAACGTCATTGCGTTCTTCTTGATAACGATAATAGTCAGCAAGCTCACCGCAGTCCTGTGACGTCCCGGAGTCGGTCTCCTCGGCAAGAAACGCCGTGCCTGTTGTCTCGTTGCCGCGGAAAATCTCCTCGCCGACGATATCGCCCTCTTGCGCTTCCGGGTTGTCGTCTGCTGCCTCTTGCGGGTTGTCATTTGCTTGTTCTTCAACAGGAGGTGCCTTCTGTTCTTCTCCGGCGAACGCATACTGAACAGGTGAACTCATCAAGACTATTGCCGCGACAAATGCAGCAACAACTGCGATCGTGAAGGAAGAAAGGAATTTCTTGGCCATACTCAACGTTCCTCAACGTAATTACTTACAGCTTTTACTTTAGACTCTGAAACTTGAAGACTGGTTGCCCGAACCCGATCGCCGCCCCACAGAATTGCAGCCTTGAAAAGCTGCTATTTCTAGTTTAACAGAAGTTTGACAATTGTTACATAAAAAAAATAAATAATTGGTAATTGATTTTTACATAGTTTCGGTGCACAATTTTGTTTATGGAAGAGGCGGTTGGAATCATCGTTCCCCGGTAGGTTGGGGATCATCGAATGTAGAGGAATATCACGCTCTAATCCGCGGCAAGCTCCGTTGTACGAAAGAAGGGCCATTGTACGCGGAAAGGTTTTTCTGGAGACGCCTCATGTTGAAGCAGCATGCTTCGTGCAACCGCAGGCTGTTTAATGCTGGTTGTTGCAAGTTCAAACTGAAACAAACAGAACCACCCAACGAACGTGCCTCGGCGATGGTCGAACTTGCCATCGTGCTGCCGCTCCTGATGCTCATTTGCATCGGAACGATCGAGTATTCGCGCATGTTTTCTTCGAAAGAGATTATGTCCCTTGCCGCACGCGAGGCGGCAAATGAAGCATTTCGCGAATGTTATGAGACCTCGCCAGCCTTCTGCAGCGATGGAGTGACGAGTGCAATCGATGCGTGTTTGGAACGCTATGTTTTGGGCATCGGCGACCAGATATCCAAGGGATTGCCGGGAGTGGGAGTCATCATGAGCATGTATGCGCAGGATAAGTTAGGTACAATTTCGCAAATCGGCTCCGCAGAGTACGACCCGGAAGATATTGCAGCAAGCCATTTTTCGGTGCCCATTATCCAAGCCAATTTCAATGCACTTCTTGTCAACAAGAAGTCGATTGTTGTTGCTGAGATATTCTACAATCACCCGGTAACTTTCAAGGTTGATTTTATTCCCAGGATACAGCTCTATGAAGCAACTGTTTTTTAGCCGTTTCTCCGCGGGTAATAAGGAGAAGGGCGCAACTATTATTCTGTTTGCTGCGGTAATCATGTGTCTGCTGACGATGGCCGGATTGGCCCTGGATTCGGGCAATCTCTACAGTACGCACTTGGCGCTGCAGGCGGCAGCGGATGCAGGTGCGCTTGCTGGCGCCGGAATAAAAGCAGGCAGCAAACACAGTACAAATCCGGTGTTTACGGCAGCCGTCGCGGCAAAATCGGTTAATGTGGTGGAGGATGTCGTCAAGGCCAATCTGCAAATACGCGGCATTTCAAACTATACTTTTACTGAGCCGACAACCTGGAACGCGGGCGACAATACGATGACCGTCGCCGTTTCGAGCAATGTGAATTTGTACCTGATGGGCGCTGTACCCGGAATAGGTGCAAATTTCAGGATGGTTACGGCTAAGGCAACCGCCAACGTAGATCCGGCAAACGTCGCTCTGATTCTTGATACATCAGGTTCGATGGCTTGTCCCAATGAACCGGCGACTGGTTCTCCCTGCGACTGCGAACCGAACTGTCCGCAAAACGCTTCATCTAAGATTGGCGCACTTAAAGCCGCCGTTACTGACTTTCTGGATTTCTTTGATCCGACCCGTGATTCGCTGAGCCTGATTGCCGTGGGAACTGGTGCCGAGGTTCTTGTGCCGTTTAAGTATAAAGGCGGGGGGTTTGACCGCGGGAAATTTGATTTACAATTAGCGGGACTGACTGCGCAAGGCGGGACCAATCCCTCCGATGGGTTTCTGCGCGCATACTTGAATGCAAAGGACAATCTTATTAAGGGCAAGCTTGCCTATGTGTATTTTTCTGATGGTGCGCCAACAGCGGGCCGTTTTTGGTTCCGATCAGCGATAACGCAGCATAAGGTGCGCAGCGAAAGTTTTGCAAGATATGACTACTTAAACTGGGGCATCACGGACAAAAACGCCGCTGGAGATACGGTCGCTTTGGCTAATACTTTCTACGGTACGCCGACTGAAGACTCTTCTCAACAGTACTACTGGAGACCAAGACTGCTCGCGAGAACCGATCCGGCAGTCCCTCCGGCCAGAGCAATCTGGCCGTCAGCAAATGTAGAGAATCCGAAAGCGCATCTGCAAACGGATCTTGCTGCTTGGGGTTTCACAGTCTACCTGCCGGACGGTCAGACGAGAAAACTCGGGGATCCGGATCTTTGGAATGGGAATGTCTTCGACTGGAGCAAGTGGGGAGGGCTGGATCACTTGCGCATGTATGCTGATGCAAGTTTGGTGCTTAGTGACTTTGTTCGTCAGCATGACGGCATAGTGTATACGATCGGTTACGGACTTGCCGCTCCACGCAGCATGGATCCCTATCAAAATCCGGGAAACCCGACTTATCGCAAGGATTATCTATTGACCAGAGCTTCTGCTGATCCCTGCGGCCTGATGGAATTCAACCCCAATTTCCCCGGTCATCCAACGCTTGTGGAAATTTTAAAGAATGCCGCTGACAGCGGAGGGTATTATCCAACAGCCGACCTGGAAAAGCTTGAGAGCATTTTTGAGCGCATCGCCACTAAAATTAAGCTTAGACTTACACGTTAGAACGCGAACCTTGGCAAATGATTAACTGCTCAACAGCAAGAGGAATTGATACTGCACAACGTGAGCAGGGTGCAGTGTTTATCGAATTCACTTTTTCCGCCTTGGCCATTCTCTTTATTCTGGTTGTTACCATAGAATCGGCTCTTGCCGGCTTTCGCTCACTTGGAGCGCAGTACGTTGCGTCGATGACTGCGCGCCAACTCACCCTGCATCAGTCTCCCGTGCGCAGCGTCATCGGGGCTAGAGTCTTTGCGCACCAGTTGGCACTAAATCTCGGAGTGCCGATTGAAAGACCAAAGAACACTTCTTACTCCAGCTATCCTGCGGCCGAGCGCAGTGAATACGGAATTGATAAGGCGGATGTCGGGCAGGCTGTGAAGGACAAAAAGATTAGCACTAATGTCGCTGCCAAAAATGGCAATGCCGTGTATGTCACTGGCATTGCCGTATGTCCGGCGGAGCAACTCGATATTAACCGCCAATGTACAACCTCCGGCATCGGCACGCGTGAACAATACATTGCCGTTCGCGTGCAAACAACTTCACCTTTCCTCATGGGCCGGATAAGACTGAACCTTGTCGGTTTTGCGATGGCGCGAAACGAGTCGTGGAAATAACCGTCAGCGCCGATCCATTTGCTTTTTCTTCTTTAGCTGCTCCTTAAGCTTATCTACCGGCAGCTCGATGCCTTCTTTCATGCATACGCCGCGTTCATAGCGCGGAAGATTAACTAGAATGGTATCCGGGGACAAACGGGCAGAGATTGAGCGCACCGCCGAGTTTATCCTGTGCACAGAGGCGGCAACCTTGCGTGCTTCATCTTGCTGCCCGCTGCGGTTGGCCAGATAACGCTCCAAATCGGCTCCGGCGCGGAGCAGCTTTTCATTGTCAAATGCAGTGATCCCATTATCTTGCAGCATGAAGTATTCAAAGAAATAAATCTTGTCCGCCTTATCACCTCCGGCAACCGGCTGACCGAGGCCGCTGCGTCCCGCCAAATCTACAACTTGTTTTCCCGCACAGCGGTTTTTTCCTTGAGTGTCTTTGCAAATAAACAGGCCGAGGTGTCGTGTGGATGCCGAGGGAGAAAGCGGAAAGGAAAAAGCCGTGCCGGCCTGCAAGCTAGACAGCGCAATTTCCTGCGCTTGCGGCGCAAAGGAGTCCACCCCCGCATCTCCAGGCAGCACCGGCTCAAGCGTGATCAGCAGCTTTGCTTCCGGGCTGTCTTTCATCTCTTGGCGGATAATATCAAGATCGCCCTCCATACAGCGGCCTTCGCTGATTAACAACACGCGAAAAACCAAACTTTGTCCGCCGGCAGGAAGCGTGGTGCGCTGGGCGCCTAAGGTTTCCGGAGCGTCTGCCACGGGGTAGACACCAGATTCGGGCGGCTGCTGTGCAACTGTCAAGTCGATGAAGGATTGTCCGGATTTGGGCAGCGCTGGCGCAGCACCGGTTTCTGCCGTTTCGCGAACAGCGGGCGGCAGTGCGGCGTGGGGAGCCATCGGCCCGGCTGTGCCAGCAGCCGGAGTGTGCGCTGTGGGCGTACTGTGGGGCTTTTGCGCAGACTGGGTGTAAATAATGACGGCGGCAAGTAGAACTAATGCGCAGATTGCAATGAGATACGTATTGTTTCGACCCATCTTTTACCTCGATGTGTTGACGTTGAAGCAGTTTAGCGGCAGCGTCTTCAAGACTATCAGGTGCGGCTGCAAATCGTAAAGAAATTCAATCAGCGTAAGAAAAAGTCAACGCCGGCAAGCAGGACTCGTGCGCCCGCGGCCGCATAAGCACCAGCAAAAATGTCATCTAGGACAATGCCGTAACCGCGAGGCAGTTGTTCCATCTGGCGGGCTGGAGGCGGTTTGATGATGTCGAAGATGCGAAAAGCGATAAAAGCCGCCGCCAGCTCCGGGATTCCTCCGCCGAGACCGATAATCGTGACAAAGTATCCCGCGAATTCATCAATTACGATTTGTTTCGGATCCTTATTTTCCGGACCATACAATCCTGCGTCACAGACGATATTAGCCGAATAAACCCCCAATAAAGTAAAAGCGGCAGCGAGACAAATTCCGCCGGACAGTGAGGCTGTAACCGGAACATAATTCAACAGAAAATACGCGAGCACTGCTGCGGCAAGTGAGCCCGCGGTTCCAGAAGCCCAGGGCCAATATCCCGAGTAAAAGCCGGTGGCCGCAAAATTGGCCAGCCAAATACGGGCGCTTTTTCTTGATGTCTGGTGATTCTCTGCTGAGCCTTTACACATGACGATGATGTACCCTGCTTCACATGTGCCGGCAAGCGGCAAAGACGAGTTTTTTTCACATCCCCGAGTACCGCTTTTGCATCTTAATTACAGCCCCCGCTTTTTGCTCTTTCTTTGCCCCTCCGGGAAGACGAAAGACGCCGCTGCGCTGCCTTATGCTGCCGCAGGCAGAATGCGGTGCAGCACCGCCTGAAAATGCCCAAAAGTGTTTTTGTTGTTTTCGTCAAGCGGCCAACTCTCGCATATGAAAGGAGGGACGTTATGGTCCGCACAATCTACAAACTGCAGGATGTTCCGGAGAACCGCCGCGGCTTTACGCTGGTTTGGGACGGTAACCCCGTGCTGATGGACGGCAGCGCGTGCGGCAGCTTGAACCTGTTTGAGGTTCCAGGCGAGGAGCCTGCCGAGACCGCCGATCGCTGGTCTGCGCTTGTCGGCTTTGAACTCCTGCCGCTCGTCGACCTAAACGGTAAGGAGATTGTCTACCGCTGCGGCACGCAGGAAGTCCGCCTCTAATATGGGAGAACTTCCGATGCAAAGCAGCGCGGAGGCAAAAAGGTTGATTGGGCAACACAGACCGGCGGTGCTGCCCACATCCACTCCTTAAACAGCAAGCGTATTCTGTTGTTTTGTGATAGGCCTTTAATTGCATGGCGGACAATACAAATAAAGACAGCACGTCCTGGCTCAAACAGCTTCCACGTCCTTCGTATAATGAACGGGATTTGTTTATTATCGCGCTGATTGCGTGCCTGTTATGGTATTTCAGCGTGGAAATGCGCCATACGCTGCTTACGATGGGGCATCCCTACCAGCAAAAAGAGCATGCAGCCGGCGTCTTATTTCTTCTCGGTTCCGGGGTTCTGCTCAGTGTCTATCACGTATTTTCAGAGCGCAAGAAGACACAGATTGAAAAAGTAATTCTGCTCTGCTTTGTTACATTCCTGACCGGCTTTGCCGGCCTGAAAGCCGGCATCTATGCTTTCACTGCGGGTTCCCGTTGGTTTCTACCGTTTGCGCTGATTAATCTGGCGGACGCGCTGCTGCTTATGCTGCTGTTTGAATATAACATCACGACGGAGAACGACGTGAACGATGAACCGGCAGGTTTCTCCGAATTGCTCGTGGGCAGTGGAATCGGTTTGGCGATTTTTGGCATTTGCCACTTCGTGCTGCACTTTTACTGGGCGGAGACGCTGTCGGTTTGCGTGGCGTACGCGACAAATATAAATACACGCTTTGCCGTGCCGCTGGTGCAGAAGTGGCTCTATGCTGAGTCTTAACCACGGTCACCGGTCCGGTGCGCTGAGCGAAAATGGCGGGAAGGAGGGTCCCATCCTGTTGATCCTCCTTCCGCTGTTTGAGCTGCCGCCAGGTGCGCAGCTAATTGAGCGAATCTTCCAAAACCGCGGGCAAAGCTTCGGCAGCAGCCGCAAAGTATGGGTTTCGCGTGAGTGGGCCGAAAAATTGAGCCGGGCAGCCGTCGCCGACGATAACCGGTGTGCTGGTCGGGTGCGACTCGGCAAGCAATTCGCCGAGTTCGTTCGGCTGCGCCCGCTCCATTCTATCTTGCAGCAGGTCCTGGCGTTCTGCCATCTCGCTTGCGCCCAACGCCGGATGCCAAGGGTTTTCCATCGCCTCGGCAACGGTATCACGAACGATTCCAACCAAGCGCAACCGTTGTTGCTGTGGAGCTTCACGAAAAGCCTGGCAGAAAATGGCTGATGCTTGCTCAGCGTCAGTGCCCGTGCCGATAATCATCAGTTCAGCTAAGCAGGCGCTAAGCGGCCCCGGCTTATTCTCTGTCGATGCGCCGCGTGCAGCACGAATGGTCTTGATCAGGGTGCTCAGCCGGCCGCGAAACGCCGTGCTTAGCAGCATGTGGCCGTGAGCGCGCCGGCGCAGCAGCTCCACTTCAATGCGGATCATCTGCCGCAGCGCCCGCCTGGCCAGCGATTGCTGTTCAAAATGCAGTTTCCGCACGGCGAAGCAGTTGTGCGTCACGACAAACGCAAGTCGTGTGCCAAGACGCTCCAGAGGCGGAATCAGCGCGCTTTGTTCCTCGGCTGGAAGCAGTTCGAGCAGTGCCTCGACTAGAGCCACGGCGCGGGACCAGCCGTCCCAGTACAAATAATTGGCTGCGAGATTCTGAGCCGCATGAGGCTCGGGGACGGGTTGGGCGGCGCCTCGCAGCAGCCGCTGCAAAGTAACCGATGCTTTCATATGCCTATACCTCATAAAAATTGATTGTGACAGGATGGTCCTCCAAAACCCGAACATGCGCCGCAGCCCGGCTGCGGTGATGCTCGAATTTTGAAAGAAATATCTGCCCGGTTAACGGATGGGAGAGAACGGCGAAGCCTTAAGGGGACTGCCGCCCCATGGCTGCATTTTGCAGCAGGCTCCTTAAGGCAGATAAATATTAAACCAAAACCTTGTGCTGGAAACAAGCGGACGGCGGTGTCGTTCTGCTGCGCTGTGTCGTGGGAGGCCCGTGTCGTGAGAAGCCGGAATAATGCGAGCCGCGGCTTAGCGAAAAATTGCGATGAAGCTAGGAATCATCTTACTCAGCCAGAACTCGACTCTTGACGACTGAACAGGGCAGACTGCGCGCACGCGGCACGCCCGGCCTGTTTCAAAACTCCTAACATTTTGAAATCAATAGACAACTTAATGCCAGATGTGCTGGCCGATGCTGTTAGCGGAGCGCGCGAGCGCCGGAATTTCAGTAATAAAGCGGAGCGTCCGGAGCTTCGCTGCCCGGCTTAAATCTTGCACAGCTAATCTGCGGCGCAGGCCGGCAACGCGGGGCGGTTTGCCAACGGGTAAATAAAGAGGCTTGATTATGGGCGGATTGTTTCCCCGGCATCTTTTTCGCGTGCTAACGGTGTTTGGCGCAGCGTCCGCAGTTTTTCTAATCTTCACTTCGGCTGCTTTAGCTCAGAACATCATCAATTCCGGCAATTCCGGCGACTACTATCATAACGCAGACGAGCTGCACACAAACCTCTCGAATCCGGCCGTGGACCATCCGGAACTGACGCTGCTTGCCCCGACACGCGGAGCGGTGACATATACGACAAGCGGCAAAGTCGTTGTCGGCAATGCATCACTTGCCTATTATCACCCGTGGACCGGCAGCGCGGATTTGGTGACAATTCTCCGTTACTTTTTTATCAACGATCAGTACTACGCCAACATCGCTTACAACCAATATCGCAACAACAACACCTACTGGTATCCCGAGCATCGCGACCATGATGTCCGCGACAACATGCATGCCATGACTCCAGCCGTGACGCTGTCCCAGGGATCTTCCGGCAGCGAAATGGACGAAGTTAAGAAATTTATCTGGACGCTTGCGGCATTCCGCACCGAGACCAAGGAACTGCTTAAAGCAAATGGGCTGCTGATGCCGGCACTTCAGATGATTTCGCGGCGGACGCGCGTCGCTGATGATGAGCAATACTTAACCGGAGCGGCTCATCCGAGCGCCTTCGACAACTACAATAATGCTCTGGCGATGCAGCAGATGGCCGCGGACATGCTGCCCGGCCAGGTTCCGCCGATGATTCAACTGGAAGTCATCGACGACAGTTATACCGGTACCGCCGGTACGGATATCCTGCAAACGTCTGCGACGCAGCGGCTTTATCAAACACCGGTCTCGATTTCGCGCATCTGGAAGAATCTAAACTACACGAACCGGATCCTTGTCAGCGCCCGAAACAGCTTCGATGTGAATGAACTGCCGCTTACTTTCCACTGGAAAGTGATTCGCGGCGATCCTGAACACGTGCGCATTATTCCGCAGAACGCACGAAGTTCGGTTGTCGAAATAGAAATTGACTATCACAACGAGACCGTCATTCCGGATTCAACCCGCACGACGAACATGGTTGCTGTCGGCGCTTTTGTCCATAACGGCTATTACTATTCAGCGCCGGGATTCGTCAGCTCCTATACTTCTCCTGTGGAAATGCGAACCTATGAGCAGCAAAGTGGGCGCCTCCTCGAAATCAACTATCAAACCAGGCCCGTCCTGCAGCTTCTGCCGGAAATCGACGGGTATCCGCAGAGCTGGAGCAAAGACGTTTTCCACTATGGCCAGGACAGCCGGCTTAGCGGGTGGACCCGGTACAACGGCACAAGCCAGTACGAATTTACTCCTGAGGGTTTTCAAGTAATTTCAGTGGATGCCCAAGGTAAAGCGGCCCTGGTGCAGGAAGTGAACTACACCACCAATTGGACCGGCTCGATGTCGCAGTCAACCTGGACGCTCGCCGGGAGTCCGTTCAACTATCAAACCGGCGGGCAGGACACTCTTCCACCAAGTGTGCCCGCCGGTTTGAACGGCTCGGAGGCAAGTCCTGCATCATTCAAGCTTACCTGGGCGGCCTCTACTGACAACATCGCCGTCGCCGGATACCGGATCGACGCCGCTCTCGATGCGGGATTTCAAAACTTTGCCGCCGGATACAACAATCTCGATGTTGGCGGCAGCACGACTAAGTATATCCTTAATCTTTCCGCATCAACTGACTACTATGTCCGGGTGCGGGCCTACGATCACTCCGGCAATGTCTCCGGCGCAAGCCAAACACTGGTTGTTTCCACCACCGGCGGCGGAGGTCCGCCTCCCCCCGTCCCCCGCGGTTCCGGTGAGATTATTACCGGTGTGTGGAACGGCTACAACAACCATACAAATATAATTGAGTGCACCAATTCGCTGGCCGAAGCGCTTACGGTTATGGTTACGGTGACTGATTATCAAAGGCAGGTCCTCGGCGAGCGGATTATTGAGCAGCCGGCGTACGGCACTTCGCATACGGTCCTCAATGACTTTGCGATCGCAAATAGCTACGGCACCTACTTACTGGAAGTGCTTTCCACGGCCAGTCAGCCTGGTTCGCTGCGCTGCCGCACGATGTTTTACCGTGAAGCGTCTCCCCCAGATGAAAGGCAGGTTGAGTATGTGTTCGCTGTTCCCGCAGGGCAAATACTGAGGGGAAAATCGTCCGGCATCTACAACTCCATGAATCCGGAGCCTGGAGCCGTGCGGCCTGTCGCCAACTGGCTCTCACTGTATAATCCCGGTGACGCTCCACTGAGCGTTCAGGTCAGAGTTTTTAATCAAGACGGAAGCACCAGTCCCGAGCGCAGCTTCCGCATAGATAACCTCGCCCCTGGAGATCGGCGCGACACTGCTTTGGGTCATCCAGAGGGGCAGGTTACAGGAATCTATCAAATCCTGCCAGACGATGAACTCCAAGCCTATGGTGCATTCCTCAGCCGCTACGCGATGGCGCGAAGCGGCGCGTACAGCTTCGGCTTTGCGCTGCTGGCCCAGCCTGGAATCGCCGATTCCGGTCCACTCGCGGCATCCACTATGGGGCCTGCGATTAACTGGGCGGAAGTGGCCAACATTTCGGAAAACGGTGTTCAGGTCGAACTCGAAGTCTTCAACCGTAATGGGCAAATACTGATGAGCCGGCGCGAATGGATTGCCGGCCGGGCGCAGTATCATCTTTACTTGAACGAGCCAATCGGCCCGCTCAACGTCGGCTTTGTTCGCGTGCGTGTTGTTGAAGGAGGTGATCCGGGAGGCTCCCTGGTCGTGCAGAGCATGTATTACGGCTGCCGCGGAGCCGCGCTGGAAGCAGTGCTCTGGGCCTATCCATCGCAAGCGCCGGCTGGTGCAACCGGCGCGCTGGTGCAGGTTGTGCCAATCAATACCTTCCTGAATTCGGCAAACTGGCTGAAGGTCTTTACGCGGGGGGAAGGCAGGGCCCCGGTGGAAATCCGGCTTTTTGCCATGGATGGTTCGCAAATGACAACAAGGTTCGGCACAATCAATCTCGCCGGTTCGGCGGATATCCCCCTGCACGAAGAAGTGGGACCATCCTTTGCCGGCATGGCGATGATCTCATCTGCTGTCTCTTTGGTGGCGGAAAATGTTCGAGTTCTTCCTGTCCGCAATGCCCCGATAATGGGATATCCCGCAGGCTCAATTACCAACGTCAAACCATAGCCGTAATATCTCACAGCCCGAGGCTGTGGGATATTACGGCTAGCAGGTTGCTGAAAAACTAGTTTTCAGCAACCTGCTAGTGCAACGCCCGGACGGCGTTGCCGAATTTAGAGCGCAGCGAAGAAATTCGCTGCGACACTGTGTCGGGGCACGTGGGGCCCCCGACACAGATTGGATCGGCGCGAAAAGGCCCAAGGATGGGCCTTTTCGCGTAAATTGCCTAGCCGCGATATCGCCTTGTGAGATATCGCGGCTAGGGCGGTTTGCGGGGCGTAAAATTCCTTGCTGTCCACCGGTGCCTTCGTGGTTTCCCACCGGGAACAGAGCCTTACCAGAGAGTTTGATTTGGCGCTTGGGGGAGAGTAAGAAAAGAAAGGGGGATGGGTGCTTGGCTGCGGTGTCGGCGGTCCCGTTTTTATCAGCATAATCAAGCGTTTAAGCCGGCTTTAGGAGAAAAGAAATGAGTCGCGGAATATTATTTTTGGCAGTTCTTGGTGTGATGCTGTGTTCTGCTGCCGGTGCTGCGGCTGATACAGAAAAGGAAATGGCGGCGCTTTCTGCGGCAGAGAATTGGCTGGGTATGGTGGACCAGGGGAAATATGCCGAAAGTTGGCAAGCGGCAGCAGAATACTTTAAGAACGCGGTAACTGAGGAACAATGGAAGCAGTCGCTTGCGGCTGCGCGAAAACCGCTAGGCCAACTGGTCTCCAGGCAGGTCAAAATCAAGAGCTACCGGACGGAGCTGCCCGCGGCGCCTGACGGAGAATACGTAGTGATTCAGTTCGAAGCTTCATTTGAAAATAAGAAGACAGCGCTCGAAACCGTCACACCGATGCTGGACAAGGATGGAACTTGGAGAGTCTCCGGCTATTATATCCGGTGACGGATGCCCATTAACTGTGTGTATAATTCTGAACACGAGTTTATCCGGGGGAATTGCCGATGAAAATACTTATTGCCGATGATGACAGCGATGCGGCGCAGATGCTGAGCATGATTCTTTCGCCTTACGGGGAATCGACGATCGTTGCCGATGGAATCGAGGCCTTTAAGGCTTTCGCTGATGCCTGGGAGAGTGACCAACCATATGACTTAATCTGCCTCGACATCATGATGCCGCGCATGGACGGGATTGAGGCATTGAAAGCAGTGCGTAAAGCCGAAGAGGAGATGGGCATCGGCGGGAGCGACGGCGTGAAGGTGTTGATGATCACCGCGCGAGAAGATGATGAGACGGTGCTGGGGGCGCTTCGCGCCGGATGCGAAGGCTACGTTTTTAAGACCGCCGGCAAGAGGAAAATAATCGACAAGCTTGCGGAGCTGGGGCTTATTTCGCGTGCTTAGTGCCGGTGGCTACGAAGTTTACGTTTTTATCAGCGATCGTTTCGCGCTCGATGGCGGATCGATGTTTGGCGCTGTTCCGAAAACACTTTGGGGCAAGGAGGTTGCCAGCGATACGCTGAACCGCATGCAGCTCTGCTGCCGTATGCTGGTGCTCAAGGGCCATGGCCGCTTAGTGCTTGTCGACCTTGGCTGCGGGCGAAAGTGGAGCGCGAAAGATTACGATATTTATAAGATTGAACATACAACAACGGCGCAGCTCCACGAGGTTTTTGCGGATGCTACCGATGTAATCCTAACCCATCTTCACTTTGATCATGCGGGTGGAGCAGTTTATGCCGGTGCAGACGGAATGCCGCACCTGTCGTTTCCCGGTGCCGTGCATCACATCCAAGAACGCAACTTCCGCCATGCGCAGACGCCTTCCGTGCGCGAGAAGGCAAGCTATCTGCGCGCGAATCTTGAGCCGCTGTCACGCGCCAAACTCAATCTCATCTCCGGTCCGGCGGAGCTGCTTCCGGGATTGCGTGTGTTTGAAGCAAACGGGCACACGCACGGCCAGCAGTGGGTGCTCGTTGGCGAGGGGCGAGGTGCGCTTGCCTTCCCATCCGACATGCTGCCCTCAGCGCATCATATTCATCTGCCGTATATCACCGCATTTGATTTGTCTGTTGAGCAAACCATCGAGGAAAAACGCAAGTTTCTCGAGCACGCGCTGGAGCATGAATGGACCGTGGTTTTTTATCATGACATTCAGACCCCGGCGGCAAAAATCAGGCGAGATAATTATGGACGCTTCCGTTTGGGCGCTGCCGTCGAAATCCCGCAGTATTACGTTTAAATAATCGCGCTTTTTTACCCCGATTTTCCGAAAAAATAATGCGGCAATGTTGACGCAGTATTTCCATCAGTGCTACGAAGCGGGGGCGAAAATGGGGCTGGCTCCTATTTTCATCCGCAGTCTGGGTAATGAGTTCTAACTAAAGGCGCTGCCTATGATTATCGGAGTACCTAAGGAGACTTTTCCTGGAGAAAACCGCGCGGCGCTCAGCCCGGCGGTTGTTCCGGCTCTGGTCAAGAAAGGTTTCGAAGTCGTCATTGAATCCGGCGCGGGAACATCAGCGGCATTCCCCGACAGCGCTTACCAAGAGAAATCAGCAAAAATCGTCTCCTCACGGGCCGAAGTTTTTTCTACAGCTGATGTGATTGCTCAGGTGCGCACCCTGGGTGCCAACCCCGAAGCCGGGAAAAGCGATCTTTCTTTGCTGCGTGCCGGACAGATTGTGATCGGTATGGCGGAGCCGCTTACCGCGCGGGAATCCATGCAGGCTTTGGCACAGACCGGCGCGGCGGTGTTTGCACTGGAACTTATTCCGCGCATTACCCGCGCGCAGAGTATGGATATTCTTTCCTCGCAGGCGACAATCGCGGGCTATAAAGCAGTGCTGATCGCTGCCCAAGAGCTTCCCCGAATGTTCCCCATGCTGATGACGGCAGCCGGAACGATTACTGCGGCTAAAGTTTTTATTGTTGGCGCCGGTGTGGCAGGGCTGCAAGCCATCGCCACCGCACGGAGACTGGGCGGCGTTGTGCAGGCCTACGATGTGCGTCCGGAAGTAAAAGAACAGATTAACAGCCTTGGTGCGAAATTCGTTGAAATGGAGCTTGATGCAAGCTCAAGCTCGGGCAGCGGCGGCTATGCCAGGGCGATGGACGAGGAGTTTTACCGCAGACAGCGCGAGCTGATGACTAAGGTAGTTGCCGCAAGCAACGTGGTTATTACCACGGCTGCTGTCCCAGGGAAAAAAGCGCCGGTGCTGATTACCAAAGAAATGGTGCAGGGGATGGCTGCGGGCTCTGTTGTTGTGGACTTGGCTGCGGAGCGCGGCGGAAACTGTGAATGCACGCGCCCCGGCGAGACTGTCGTGGAAAACGGAGTGCGGGTCTTGGGACCACTGAATCTGGCCTCAGCAATTCCTACGCATGCAAGTGAAATGTATGCGAAGAACGTGGTCAACTTTCTGCTGAATATGGTCAAAGACGGCAAACTGGAGATTGATGAGCAGGATGAAATCGTGCGCGACACGCTGGTTGCACGCGGCGGTCAGGTGACAAACCAACGCGTGCGGGAAGCACTCGGCATATAGCAGTATTTGGCAAGAAGCGTTTGCATGAACGCGGGAGGAGAAATGCACACTGATTTTCTAACTATGGTTTTTGTCCTCATGCTGGCGACATTTGTCGGCCTGGAGATTATTCATAACGTGTCGCGCCTGCTGCATACGCCGTTGATGTCTCTGACCAACGCGATTTCTGCCATCGCTATCGTCGGCTCGATTATTATCGCCGGGGAGCAGCATTCAACCGCAAGCACCGTTCTCGGCACAATCGCTTTGGCCGCGTCAATGACGAACATCGTCAGCGGCTTCCTCATTACTGATCGCATGCTGAAGATGTTCAAGAAACCGGGGACGAAGCAGTCATGATTGAGATAATTATCCAGATTTCCTACCTCGTTGCGACAGCACTGTTTATCCTGTCATTAAAGTTCATGAACAAGCCGCACACGGCGAGGATGGGTGTATTCTTCGGCGTCGGCGGAATGACCGCAGCCGTCGTCGGCACACTCCTTAATCCGCACATTGTAGGTTACGAGTGGATTGTTGTTGGCCTCGTGATCGGCACAATCATTGGTGTTCCGCTGTCGTGGGTACCGCTTACAGCAGTGCCGCAGCGGACAGCGCTGTCGCATGCTTTCGGCGGTTTGGCCGCAGGGCTTGTCGGCGTAGCGAAGTACTACCTGTGGCTCGAAGAAGGAGCGCTTACCCAGTTTCGCACAGGCGCCATCGTGCTCGAGATTTTGCTCGGTTTTCTTACTTTTACGGGCAGTTTAATGGCGGCAGGAAAGCTCCAGGAAATCATTCCCACACGCCCCATCACTTACAAGGGGCAGAATCTGATCAACCTGGCTTTGCTCTCGATTGCGATCATCATCGGTGTCTACCTGGTGATCCACCCCGAGGCATCCTTTCTTTTTCCGGCGCTGATTGTGCTGTCGCTGCTCTTTGGTGTGCTGCTGATTATTCCGATCGGCGGCGCGGATATGCCGACAGTCATTGCATTGCTCAATTCGTATGCCGGTTTGGCGGCAGTAGCGATGGGCTTTGTGCTGGAGAACAAGCTGCTCATCGCTGCCGGTGCGCTCGACGGCTCATCCGGTCTGATTCTTTCGATCATTATGTGCCGCGCGATGAATCGTTCTTTTGCCAATGTGCTTTTCGGCGCCTTCGGCCAGTTGCAGACAAGCGCCGGCACGGCGGAGCAGCGCACGGTAAAAAGCGCGACAGCGGAAGACGCCGCCCAGATTATGGAAAATGCGAACTCCGTGGTGATTATTCCCGGCTACGGTATGGCAGTAGCCCAGGCACAGCACCGTGTGCGCGATCTCTATGAGCATTTAACGAAGCGCGGAGTGGACGTGAAGTTTGCCATTCATCCGGTCGCGGGCCGCATGCCGGGGCACATGAATGTGCTGCTTGCCGAGGCGGAGATTCCGTATGACCGCTTGATCGAAATGGATGACATCAATCCGGAGATGTCGGAGGTTGATGTGGCGCTTGTCATTGGCGCCAACGATGTGGTCAACCCGGCTGCGCGCCATGATAAAGGGAGCCCGATCTACGGCATGCCGATTATTGACGCGGATAAGGCAAAAACGGTGCTGGCGAACAAGCGCTCGATGAACGCGGGCTTTGCCGGTATTGAGAATGAACTTTATTACGCGCAGAATACGCTGATGGTGTTCGGCGATGCCAAGAGCACGATCGGTGAGATGGTGAAGTATTTCGCCGGCGAGAGCGGTATGTAAGGGCCGGCGCTGAACGTATTTTTTGTTTTTCTTTTGCTTTTCTTCTTCTTCTTCTTCTTGTTTTGTTGATCGTGCGGTGGCAGGCGCATCCGGGAGGCTCCGGCATTGGCGGTGCGCGCTCCGCCTGGCTGCGGAACTCCGCATGCAGTGAGCCAGCCGTGATGAATGAGCTTGCCGGGACGGCATGCGGATTTCCTCTGCCAGGCCCGCCCCACCCATCTGCCGCGCGGCATTCACCGCCTATGCCGGAGCCTCCCGGATGCGCCTGAGTGAGATCTGGCGGGGAAGCGGAAGACTGTTTACTGAAGAACTGGAAAAAACGAGCGGTGGGTTGGTTCAGCGCCGGAGAGATTGGTAATGGTGGATTACGGAGGTGAGGAACTTGAGCGGCGGCGCAGCATTTGCAAGGCGTCATTCGTATGCTGGGTGCTTTTCAGCGCTTGCCGGTATCGCTGCGCCGCGTTTGGCTGCCGGGACTCGTTTGCCTGGTGCGGTTAGGGCATCTCGGACATTATATATTTCCGAGTGGTCTCGCGGTACAACGTGGTTTTGTGAGGTGATGTCATTCTTTTGCGCTTGGTGCGGTTTTGGGCTAGGATTGGCGACCGCAAGCAGTTCAAAGCGCTGTTTAATTAGGAGGAACCGGCTATGTTCATCAATCGGCAGGTGTTGCGGCCCGTCTTGTTCCTAATGTTTTGCGGAGCCTTGCTGGTTAAGCCGCAGTTGACTGCGGCACAGCCTGGAAATCCCATCCCTTCATTGGATAACCGGCCCACTAACGAACTTGTCGAGATGCTGCGCAACAAGAACGAAAACCGGGGACTTCGCGGGGCGGCGACGCTCGCCCTGGCCAGGAAAGGTCAAGAAGCAGTTGCTCCGCTTGTGGAACTGCTTAGCCATCCCGATCAGGAAACCCGGCTCTATGCGCTTACAGCGCTTCAGCGCATCGACTCGCCGGAAGCAAAAAAAGCGGTCGAAGATTTCAACACAAAGCGCATGCTCGATGCCGCCCAGGCAAAACCCTAACAGAGTTTAAACCCGGATGATCGCGCTGCTGCATCGCTCTGCAGAAAATGAACGCGGCCAGGCGATGGCTGAATTCGTTATTTGTGCGATTACTTTTTTCTTTACTCTGCTCGGCGTGATTCAACTGGCAATGGTGCTGAACGCCTTCTCGCTGGTGCGCTACGCCGCGTACAACGCAGCCCGGGCGGCGATCGTGCATGGGGGTGATGCCGATAAAATGCGGGAAGCAGCACGCTTGTCGCTTCTGGCGACGTTTCCGCACCATGGCCGCGCTGACCACCGGCGCGGCTATATGGAAAACTACAACGCGGCCAAAGCCACCGATAATAATCCCGCCCTGGTTCATCAATACAACAAGCCGATTACTTCGGTCAGCATCGTCAATCGGGGCCGCTTTCCTTGCGGCAAGGTCGTCACTTTTGACGATCCCGTAGATGCGGACCTTGCGCAAATTACAGTCCAAGTTGTTCACCGCTACGAATTGGTCATTCCGCTGGTAAACAGGATTACCTACTGGGTGTTCCAACAGCTTGAAGGCGGCGGAGAATATGGGCAGCAGTCGCTGGATTATATGGCGCGCGTGACAAACCCGATGCGCCGCACTGGTGAATAT
>JAKPSH010000040.1 GCA_029555385.1 Pseudomonadota bacterium | reverse complement strand
GGTTTACCGCACTGCGTTCGATGAAGACGGCTTTCTTACTTTTGAGCCGTTAAACGGGATTGCGCCGCGCCATGGTGAGCCGTTGGGCTTCTTTGAAACGGCGCGCAAAGCGTATGCAGCGCTCTGGAAAGAAGAATTTTCTGGCATCGCCTGCCGGGAGTTGATGCCGCGCTTTGCGGGAGAGCTTCCGGTGCTGCATAATGACCTGGCCGGGCTGCAAGGACTAATTGATTTGACCAGAGCCGGTGTCCAGACCGTTGATCAGCTTGCAGCAGTGATTCGGGACATCAAGAGTCCTCCGAGGCTGTTAAGCGAGATTGATCAGAAGCTGCAGTTTATTGATAAGGAACTGGAGTCGGTTTCGCTTGCCTACCCCATGACCGGCGCGCTAGTACGAATATTTATTATGGAAAAGGAAAACATGCGCGGGGACGATCCGCTCATGCTTGCTGAACAGACAAAAGTGCTCTATCTGCAGCTTGAACGGCGCTGCCGGCGCTTTTGGCAGCTTTTTGTGCACTTTGCCGGTAAATATATGGAGGGCGGGGCCAGATGAACGTGACGATAGATGGTCAGAAGTTCGGTCTTGATTTGAGCCGCATGCATATGATCGGCGAGCTTGTGGAATTGATTAAGGCGACAATTGATCCAGACAGTATCATTACTTCGCTGAGTCTCGATGGACGGCCTTTATCGGACGCGGACTGGAAAACTTCGCTGAGTGCATTTGCCGGGAGGACATTGGAAGTGTCTACCGGCGGCAAGGATGCGTACATTAATGAACGCCTGCGGGCAGCGGATGCGTATTTGGGACAAATTGCGGCGCAGTTTTCGGAAGTAAGCCAGTTGTATCTGAACGGAGCAGCAGAGGAAGCAAATCGCCGTTTCGGGATGCCGCTTAATGATTTAGTCGCTTTTGTCGACTGGTATGCCTCGGTCCTGGCAATGGCGCCTGAAAAATTCGGCGTACAGCAGGATGAATACCGCAAGCGGATCGAAGCGATTAAAGAAACTTGCGACAGCATTGTGCAGCAGCAGATGTTTCAGGCCTGGTTTATCGTTGGCGAAACGCTTCGCACGAAGCTCATTCCAGCCCTTGAAGAACTGGCCCAGTTCTGCCGGACCATAAATTAGCTTTTAAACAGCCAGAGGAAACGCGGCGAAAGCAAACCTAGAAGGGCCTGTCGCAAAATGTAGCCCCTGCTGCGAATGAGAGATTTTGGCTGCGACTTCGTCGGGGCGCGCAAAAAAATCCCGCGACGTGTCGCAAGCTTACACGACTCGGATTTTTTTACGCGCACTCCTCGTCTCGCCTAAAATCTCTCATTCTCGCTACGGAGCCCCGGCACGCGACAGGCCCTAGAAAGATAGCTTGCAGCTTATTTGGCTATTTGGTAAAATAAGCCACTAGTTGCGCAGGTCCGGGGGTATTTCAGAGTAATGTCAAAGCAGCGGAAATTTGAAAAAGTGCGCGTCTTTTACGAAAAGCGCGCTACGATTCTCAAGGCGCTGGCGCATCCGGTGCGTTTATTCATCATTGATGAATTGGCGAAAAAGGAAAAATGCGTCTGTGAACTGCGGGACCTGGTTGGTTCCGATATTTCAACAGTGTCGAAGCATCTCTTGCTGTTGAAAAACGCGGGGTTGGTCAAAGATCGCAAGCAGGGGCTGCAGGTCTTCTACAGCCTTCAGGTTTCGTGCGTCCTCAAGTTCTTTGACTGCGTGGAGGCGGTAATTGGCGCCGAACAGCAGCGCTATCAGGCAACGAGGAGAAAGGCTGCCTAGGGCGGATACTTGCTTAGAATGCTGTATTGATGATCGAACGGAGAGGGCAATGAAAATTGAAATACTTGGCACAGGGTGTCCAAAGTGCAAGAGGCTTGCAGAGAATACACAAGCTGCGGCCGATGAGCTTGGTTTGACATATGAAATCGGCAAGGTGACAGACATTGCGGAAATTATTAAATACGGCGTGATGTCAACACCGGCGCTGGTTGTCGACGGCCAGGTTAAGTCGGCGGGAAAGCTGCTTTCACCTGGGGAAATTAAGAAGTTGTTGGGAGGCTAGGATGAAACGCGACAAGTTGTTTGCCGCGGTCTTGGTGCTGGCTGCGGTAGCAGCGCTGTACGTCCTGTTGCGGAGCGTTTCTTCCGGACAGAAACAGGCCGCAGCATCAAGCGGCGCGGTTCCGGAGGTTGTAGTTTCGCCAACGCAGCATATCGCTGCCCAGCCAATATCTCAGCCGGATCGCGTAGTGGTTTATTACTTCCACGGCAATCGACGCTGCAGGAGCTGCCTAAAAATGGAAGAACTCGCTGCGTCTGCGGTGCGGAGCGGATTCAGTCAAGAATTGGCAAGCGGTCGTGTGGAGTGGAAAACGGTGAATATCGACCTCGCGCAAAACGAGCACTTCGTCTGGCGCTACAACCTAAGTTTCCGCGCTGTTGTTCTTTCCCGTCAAGTCAGCGGGCAGGAAAAAGAATGGAAGCTGCTTGATGGTGTTTGGCACTTGCTTAACAGCCCTGGTGAATTCGCTGATTATGTCCAGGGCGAAGTGCGCAGTTATCTTCGGGGCTGACCGTTATGGACGCTATTGTTCTGGGTTTGGCGTCAGCGTTCTGGCTGGGGATTTTGACCTCCATCAGCCCTTGTCCGATGGCAGCAAATGCCGCGGCAATCTCGTATGTGAGCCGTCGCATCACAAATCCTTACCTTGTGTTCATGACCGGCCTGTTTTACACGCTTGGCCGGACCGCAGTGTATGTGCTGCTGGGTGCTGTCCTGGTTTACAGTCTGCTTTCTGCAGTATCTATTTCATATTATCTGCAAAAGTATCTCAACATGTTTCTCGGACCGGTGCTGATCATTGTTGGATTAGTGCTGCTTGATCTGGTCAAGTTAAACATCGGCGGGCCGGCCATCGGTGAGGCAGTCGGGAAGAGGCTGGAGCGCACCGGTTTATGCGGCGCGGCGATGTTGGGTGCGCTTTTTGCGCTGTCGTTCTGCCCTGTTTCGGCGGCGCTATTTTTTGGCAGCCTTCTTCCCCTGGCGCTTAAAGCGAATTCGTTTGTTTTGATTCCAGCGGCGTACGGCATCGCGACGGGCCTGCCGGTTCTTGTTTTTTCCGTAGCGCTGGCCTTGGGCGCGCAAACTGTCAGCAAGGTATTTAATCGGCTTTTGTCCATAGAGCGCAAAGTGCGGATACTCACTGGAGTCATCTTTGTCTTGGTCGGTTTCTATTACTCCTGGGTTTATTTGTGGTAGCGAGGGCAGCATTTTGCATCTAGCGGCTCAGCAAAGGTGCAACTAATTAGAGGCGCGATGAATTGGAAATCAGAATTTAAGCATCTGCTGTGGATGGTTGGCCTGTTTCTTTTGTTTTTCTTCTTGCCGGCGGATAGTGCGCGGTTTTCCGGCGCAGTGATGGAAGCGCTGCATCTTAGCCGCTGGTATGCCCGGGAGCATGTAATTCTGTGCTTGGTTCCCGCTTTTTTTATTGCCGGCGCTATTGGTGTCTTTGTCAGCCAAGCTTCGGTGATGAAGTATCTGGGCGCAGGGGCCAGCAAAGTCCTGGCCTATGGCGTAGCTTCGGTCTCCGGTTCAATTCTCGCCGTCTGCTCCTGCACGGTGCTCCCGCTTTTTGCAGGCATCTGGCGCATGGGAGCCGGTCTTGGTCCGGCGTGTGCATTTCTATATTCCGGACCGGCGATCAACGTGCTGGCGATTATTCTTACGGCACGAATTCTTGGCTTGAAGATGGGCATTGCCCGCGCAGTTTGCGCGATAGGCTTCAGCGTGATCATTGGCCTCATGATGCAATTCTTATTTCGCAAAGAAGAGGAGGAGAAGGCCAAGCTCCAAGCGCACGCGCCCGAGCAGGAAAGTGTCATGCGGCCGCTTTGGCAGAATGGATTATTCTTTGCCGTGATGGTTGGCATTTTGGTTTTTGCCAATTGGGGGGCTCCGAACGATTTTGTGTTCAAATTAAAGGATGGCCGGGAGTTTCATGGCGCTGTGATCAAGAGCCCGGAAGATGCATCGGCTCCTGGCGCGGCGTTTGGTATCTTGGTGCTGGACGGTTCGTCGGCGGGGCAAGAAATCTTTGTGCAAAATGCAGAGATTTCGGTGCGCACACCGGCGCCGGGATTGTGGAGTGGAGTATGGAAGAGGAAGTGGCTGATCACTTCCCTGTTTGGCTTAGCCTTCGGCACAATCTTAATCTTATGGTTTAACATCCGTTGGTGGAAAATCGCGGGAGCGGTAGCCTTCCCGGCAATCCTTTCGTTACTTGTGCCCAGCGGGGGGCTATGGATTCTCCTGCCATTTTCTGCGGCAGTTGTGGGCTTTTCGATTATTGCGGCCAGAGAAGAGGGCGAAGCTTCCGATTGGTTCGCCGCGTCATGGGGCTTTGCTAAGCAGATTACCCCGCTTTTACTCTTTGGCGTTTTAATTGCGGGGTTCTTACTTGGGCGTCCCGGACATGAAGGACTAATCCCCAGCAAGTATATTGAGATGCTTGTTGGCGAAGAACCGGGAACCTTCCTTAGTATCACCGGTTTGCAGGGCAGCAGATTTGAGCCAGTTGTTTCATCAATGTGGCCTCTCTGGACAAACCTGTTTGCAAGCGTATTCGGCGCCTTCATGTATTTTGCCACTCTGACGGAAGTGCCGATTCTACAGGGCCTTATCGGGTCAGGCATGGGAAAGGGGCCGGCGCTTGCGCTGCTACTGGCCGGGCCGGCGTTATCGCTGCCGAGTATGCTGGTTATCCAAAGCATTATGGGAACCAAGAAGACGGCAGTCTTTTGCTCGCTGGTGGTGATCATGGCTGCGCTGAGCGGTATGATATTTGGCGCGCTCTAATCCAGGCCGCGCCGCAGTGCCTGGTGCTTCTGCTATATGCAACCAATCCAGAGTAATTCTCATAACTATAATATAACGGTATTGTTTGCAGGGACTAAGGTTTGCAGGGGTTTATGTTGGGTCATGTCGGCATCGGCCGGTCGGCGGCGGTAGTTCTATCTTTTGTCACCTTTATTCTTACGGGCTGCGGCGGCGGATCGTCGGGCGGTGAGAGCGACAAACGCTCGGTGCTGCCGTGGAACAGTTCGTCGGCATCGGTGGACACTGATGAGTTTGATTTGAGCTACGAGAATTCGCAGGCAGACGATCAACCAAGCACAGTAGTGGAGCCTGAAGTGCCGGCAAGTGCGTGCCCGGCGTATATTGAAGGCGTTCCGATCGGCATTGCTTGTCTGCACTGTGCGCACCCCAATGCGCGCGCGCAAGCGCTGCGTATTGCGGAGATCATGGCGCAAAGCTGCCGGAAAAATATTGCTACGACAATGCTTGTTGACGGTTCGTTCGGGGATGACCGCGATTTCTTAGGAGAGATCGTGCGCATTGCCACGAACAACGGTGCGACTCTTCACCTGTTTCTTTACTTGTCAAATGGTCCGTGGCAGCGCGAACATGAAACGGCGCCTGACGGCGGTTTCGGTACGACGATGCCGCCGGAGGAATTTCGCTGGAGAATTCAAAGCGATGCGGCGCTGCAAGCCGAGTATCAAGCGCGCGTGGACTGGGCGATGCCGCTTGTCAGCTATGCGCAGACCCGCGGGGCAGTAGTCTATCTGCTGCCGGCGTTGGAAGATAATTTCGATTACTCGACGGCGAGGGTGATGGAAGACCTGACGCTTGCCGCGGTGCCTTCTTGGCTGCCGGTTGCGCTGGGCCGGAATCCTTGTCCGGGATGCTACGACGGTAATGACGCAAGCATGGTTCCGGGAACATTCCTTGATCAGCATGCGCATTCCGCTGGGCAGGGTATTATTGGCTCCAGTGGTTTGGTCACCAATGACGGCCGCACCTTTACCTTCCCGCACGAAGCGGCAAGCGGCGATGCGATGTCTTTTGATGAACTGAAAACGATCATTGCGCAGTCTGCGGCGCGCAGCAATGCGTACGTTATATGGCGCACCGATTATCAAGGGCTGCAAACCGGCTGGATCAGCGTGGACCCGTCGCAGCGCAATTACGTCATGCCGTCCGACGCCGATGCGCAGGCGCTGATTCAGCTTATGCAGAACGTCTTTTAGACTTCGCTTGCCTTTGCGCTTCCGGCAGTCCGGCCTTTTTGCTTCATGTTCTTCGTAGCGGGCTTTTACCATCAGGGTGCAGGAAAAATTCATTTTCAGCACCCTGCCAGCGTCGAAATAAGCGAATGAGTCTGCCGCAGCCGTAATTGCCCCTAAAAGTCGTTGAATGGCGCAGATTTGTAGCATTACCTGGGTGAAAGCTGAAGTCGCGCATGGGCGGTGGAGAGTTTGCCGCTGCCGAGCGCTGAAGGCGCGCCGCCGCCCGCCTACAGAACTCGGCTTGCAGGAACTGGAGATGCTTCACTGCACAAGACAGCACGGCAATCCGATTTCCTGCGGCGGGCCCGCTCCGCCCCCGCCCCGGCGCATCAGGCTAAGCCTTCAGCGCCCGGCAGCGTCAAACTCTCCACCGGCGTCTAACCGGAGCAGGTACGCTGCTGCCTCTCTTGATTGTCCTTCAATCTGTATGAATACCCGGAGGTTCTGCGCTGCTTCAAGTGCGGGAAAAAGTGCAAACGCGTCCAAGCCGCCCTTTCGCCGCAGCACGTCTTTTAGAACAGATCAAAAACCCGGCACAACCCTTTGCCAACCGCAGCGCGTCGCCCGCATTGATTCGTCGCCA
>JAKPSH010000038.1 GCA_029555385.1 Pseudomonadota bacterium | reverse complement strand
CCGGCTGCGGCAGATTTACTCGCTTATTTGAGGGCTTGGAGACCGTCCAGGCGTTATCACGGCAGGCACAGCAGCACCGCCGGAGCATCGGTAGCCGCAGGCTTTATAGAATGTCCGGGTTAAGGCTGGATTACTTCGATTTCTGTCAAGACTGGCGCGCTGGGGCGCGGATCTACCGGATCGGAGCCGAGAGTGTTTACTTCGAAACCGTCGTCAAAACCATCGTTGTCCGTATCCAGAACGAGCGGGTTGCTGCCGTAGACGAAAACCTCGTTTCCGTCCGAGACTCCGTCATTGTCGCTGTCGGTCAGATACGGGCTGGTCCCGAAGCGCGCTTCCGCGAAGTCATATATTCCGTCAGCGTCACCGTCAAGCGGGCGATGAAGCTGACCGGCGAACTGAAAAGATGAATATACAAGCGATGCCATTTGGTCGTAGCCGGATGCGCTCGGGTGAATCAGATCTCCACTGATAATGCGTTCCCCCAGCGCGTAGAAGTCTATTTGTTTATAGGGCCGTAATTGAACATTAACCGAGTAAACCCAAGACTGCTGATTGCTCCTTTTAATTGCTGTAAGATTAGCAAGCAACGTTAAGGCTCCCGTATTTGCCGCATATTGATTAATCCGCAGAAGGTTAGAGAGCGTAGAACCCGTTGAATGCCCGGAGACCCAGAAGTCGTTCACGCCCTCCAATACAACGAAGTAGTCGGCGCTGCTAAAGGCCGGAAAAAGCTGCGCCGCTCTTGAACGGCCGCGATAACTGTCTTCTCCGGGTTTGCCAAGATTATAAACCGCAGCGTGCGGCAGCATGTATTTCAGCCGGCCAGGGTAGCCGCCGATATTAAGCGAATCACCTCGGCCATATGTAATCGAATCACCAAACGCAACAATGACGAGCTGCTGATCGCAATTAAGATCAACCAGGCCATCGATGTCCGGACAGGCATACGCATCAGCCGCAGCGGCGAGCACTGTCACAAGAAATACCAACTTGTTAATTACCCTTTTCACTACAGTCGCTTTAAGGGAGCAGAAACATCATGGTTCGTATAACATAACGGCCCGCTGCGGGAAATTTGCGGCTTCCCGCAAACGGAGCAAATTATCTTTGCGCACAGTAACTTCGCAAATAATCGACCAATTTTGCAGATATCGTTAGCCGGACAACGAAATCTTCTTTTCCTTTCGTAAGACAGTTTGGGATATTAAGGGCAGCCGAAGGCGATAAGGCGCAGCGATTTGGTCGTGATTTGGGGCTGTGGTCTGTGTGGTTTGGAACCAGCTTTCGGCTTGTGAATCGGCTGTGAAATAACCGGGCAGCTGGATTGGCTTTATTTGGCACCATTTTTTGCTGGTTTCAAGGCGGCGGATAGCATTTTCGTGAACACCAACGGCGCAGCTCCAGACATCGCAGAAGAGACAAACATCCGGACTTTTGCCCACTTTGCCTCTAAATGGATTATTGAGCTGTTCATCGTTCTTCTCCTGGGCTCGTACCTTTGCAGCAGCGTTTACGCCCCCGAAGTTTTCGGCCATCTAGCGATTGGCCGTTGGATTAATGCGCAGCTTAAAGCACCTGCTGTCGATTTATGGACGGTTGCGGGGCAAGGGCAAGACATCCGGTCAGGTGTCTGGCTGTTTGAGTCAATTGTCTCGTTTTGTGAGACGGCGGCGGGCGAGCAGGGTTTGCTCATACTCAAGCTGCTGCTCTTTACGGCTTTTGTTGCGGTTTGTGCGCGTGCTTTTTCCGTGCGCAGCGCCAACCGTTTTTTCGGCGTTTCATCAGCGATTGTTGTTTCTTGCGGCGTGTTGCTGGGGATGTGCCTGACCGCGCAGCTTGCAGGCTGCGTCTTTTTTTGCTTGAGCCTAGAAATTTTTTATCGCGCGAGGTGCAAGCGGCTGAAAGCGAAGAATTATCTGCTGCTTGCTCTCTTCGGCTGCTTTTATACAAATATCCACACATCGGCAGTTGGCGCGCTGCTCGTCATGCTCTGTCTAGGAGCCTGCGGCGAAAGAACTAGTGAGTACGCCGCAGACGGAAGATCCTCCGGGTGTGCGCTCTTCTTGGCTGTCTTTGCTTTAACGCAGCTTATTACGCCGTATGCGGGCAGGCAGACTTTGACGGCGCTGCTTAGTTTTACCAGTTCTCTAAGCATGGAGGGTTCTTTACCGTCCAGCGCCGCCACGGTCTTTTATTATCCAGCCGCGTTTATGGCGATCCTATGGATGCTCATCGCGTATTTCTGGCATTGTCATCCGGAGAATATGCGTTCGCGAGAGTTTGTTGTTCTCATGCTGCTTTCGCTGTTGGGATTAGCCTGGAAAGAATACATCCCGTACGCGTTGATTTTTTCGGGCTTTGTCGTTTCATCGCTTTGGGGGCGAGCCGGTGGTCAGGGGTTCGGCAATTTAGGTACAGCGCTGGCCAAGCTTAAGACCCAGCTCGAACGGCTGCCAGCCACTGGAATCTTGTGGGTGATTTTTTGCCTGATTTTTATCAATGTTTATGCGTTGATCAAACAGCCGGTTGCGACAGCTTTCTTGCCGCAGCGTGAAGTTGATTTTTTGCTGGAAAAAAGACTTCCATTTCCGGTTCTTCACGAAGCTGCGATCGGGCCTTATTTGGTTTATCGTTTTACGGATGCGGCGGGTTATCCGCGGGAGCAGGCTCTGTGGACACCGCAAGTGCTTGCCGTGAATCCGGATCTATCGCGCATCGAAACAAGCATCCGCAGTATTCAAGGCGAGTGGCAGAAGGCCTTTGAGCTGTTTAATCCCGGAACCGTTCTTTGCCGGAGGCAAAGTGCGCTCTATGAGCTGCTTCTGCGCGACTCCTCGTGGAAACTGGTCTTTAAAGAAGGAAGGCCTGCGCATGCTGATCAAGCCAGGCATCAAGCACGTCATTTGACAGTCAGTTGGGCTGTTTTTAGCCGTCAGAATGTTGAATGATAGGTCATCCTGTAATAGATTTCTGTAACTATGTAACTCGTATTTAAGGTGTTGTCTGTTCGTTATGAAAACAGTTTTCTTTTCTAATCAAGAAGGGGTTTTTGCACTGCAAACGGAATGCGGGATAAGCGCAGTGGACGCCGCTAAACTTGAGTGGCTTCTCGATGGAAAGCAGCTTGAGGCGGATAATGTCACGGGTACGTTTGTGGGGCCGCGCAAGGAAATAGTATCGCCGTGGTCAACTAACGCTACGGAGATCGTGCAGAATGTCGGCATTGCGGGGGTGCGCCGCATTGAATTTTTTTTGAAGGTGCTGCCCGGGGATATGCCGAGCTTCGATCCGATGCTGCAATCGGTTTATCAAGACTTGACGCAAACTACGCTGACGATTGTCGAACAACCTGAAGCGCTTCTTTTCGTCGAAGACTTAGCCGCCTATAATAATGAAGCTGGTCTGGCTCTTTCCGCAGAGGAGCTTGACTATCTCGAAACCGTCAGCGGGAATCTGGGGCGCAAGTTAACTGATGCGGAAGTATATGCCTTTGCTCAAATCAATTCGGAACATTGCCGCCATAAAGTGTTCAATGGTACTTTTATTATTGATGGAGTTGAGCAGCCGGCCTCGTTGTTTTCTTTAATCAAAGAAACTTCGCGCAGAGCTCCGCAGAATCTTGTTTCTGCGTACAAGGACAATGTGGCGTTTATCCGCGGACCGCAGCTCACGCAGTTCGCGCCCGAAGAACCTTCCAGACCGAGTTTCTTTGCACTGCGGCCTATTGAATCAGTCATTTCGTTGAAGGCGGAAACCCATAATTTCCCCACTACGGTCGAGCCTTTTAACGGTGCCTCCACCGGGAGCGGCGGTGAGATACGTGACCGGATGGCGGGAGGAACCGGCAGCCTGCCGCTTGCCGGCACGGCGGTCTATATGACTGCATATCCACGTCTTCATGGTTCTCTTGCCGCGAACTGGGAAAAACACACGAAAGCCAGGAACTGGAAGTATCAAAGTCCTGAGGCGATCTTGATCAAGGCCTCGAATGGAGCTTCCGATTTTGGCAATAAATTCGGTCAGCCGCTGATATGCGGTTCGGTGCTTACATATGAAGGCCGGACTCCTTACGGTTTATACGGATTTGATCGGACAATTATGCTTGCTGGAGGAATCGGCTACACGGATGTGCGTTATGCGCAGAAGCAGCAGGCGGCGCTGGCGGACAAGCTGGTTCTGCTGGGCGGAGACAACTACCGGATCGGGATGGCCGGCGGTTCGGTGAGCTCCGTGAGCACGGGCGCGTATTCGACAACACTCGAACTCAGCGCAGTGCAGCGCGCAAACCCGGAAATGCAAAAAAGGGTTTATAATGTCATTCGTGCGCTTGTTGAAAATGCCGTTAATCCGGTGAAGCTTATTCACGATCACGGTGCCGGCGGGCATGTCAATTGTTTTTCCGAACTCCTGGATCCCCTTGGCGGGACAATCGAGATAAAGGCACTGCCGCTTGGCGATCCTACGCTTTCGCTGAAGGAGATTATCTGCAATGAATCTCAAGAAAGGATGGGGCTTATCGTCAGCGCCGAAGATTTGCCGTTAGTGCAGGCAATTGCAGAAAGAGAACGAGCTCCTTTTTATGTGGTTGGTGAAGTCGTTGGGGATAGAAAGATTGTTTTTCTTGACGACACCCGTCAGCCTCCGCTCGATTTGCCCCTGGAAGTTCTTTTTGGCAGTTCACCGAAACTGGTGCTGGAAGATCAAACGCCGCAAGTTGAGTTTTCGCCGCTCGAGTTTTCGATTAACACCAGTGCCGCGCTGCTTGCCGCGCTGCGAGATGTTCTGTCGCTGGAGGGGGTGGCCTGCAAGGATTGGTTGACAAATAAGGTTGACCGGAGCGTAACCGGACTTGTCGCGCAGCAGCAATGTGTGGGACCGCTGCAGCTTCCGTTAAGCAATGTGGCGGTTATGGCGCTGGATTATCGCGCAAAATACGGAGCGGCGACCGCTGTTGGGCATGCTCCCGTTGCCGGATTAATTGATGAACAAGCCGGGGCGATACTGAGCGTGGCGGAGGCACTGACCAATATTGTCTGGGCTCCGCTGAAAAATGGGTTGGAGTCAGTGGTGTTGTCGGCTAATTGGATGTGGCCAGTTAAACATCCGGGTGAGGGCAGCCGCCTTTACCGGGCCGTTGAGGCAGTAAGCCGCTTTGCTATCGAATTGGGGGTAGCTGTGCCCACTGGCAAAGATTCTTTGTTTATGACGATGAAGTATGACGATGGCAGCATCGTCAATGCGCCGGGCACAGTCATTATCAGTGCTGCTGCCGAGTGCGAGAATGTTCGATGCTGTGTCACGCCGGACATTAAGCCGGTTCCCGGTTCTCATTTGCTCTATGTTAATCTTTCTGGTCTTGAGGAAAATCCTCTCGGCGGGAGCAGTTTTGCCCAAGTCTTAGGTCAATTAGGCGCGAGTACGCCGTCGATATCCGATGTGCTGCGCTTTAAAAGTGGCTTTAACCTGATTCAGAAGTTTGTCAAAGACGGCTTGCTTCTTGCCGGTCACGATGTTTCAAGCGGCGGCTTGATCACAGCTCTATGTGAGATGGCTTTCGCCGGAGACACGGGCATTGAAGTCCGTTTCGAGGGCAGCGAGAAGAGCGTCGTAGCGCAGCTTTTCTGCGAGAAACCCGCTGTCGTGCTGCAAGTGGAAGCACAGCATTCAGCAGAAATTGTCAGCCGCTTGCGCTCACTCGGCCTTGATGTTCAAGCGTTGGGAGAAGTTCATGGAACGCAGATAAAAATCCAGGCAGGAGAGCTCAGCTTCAGCGTTGGTGTCTCCGACTTGCGGAGAACCTGGTTCAAGACTTCATTCCTGCTCGATGCTAAGCAAACGGCTCCGCAACTGGCCAAAGAGCGATATGAAAAGTTTGATGCCCATCCGCTTCACTTTGTTTTTCCCCAAGGTTTTACGGGCCGGGCCGCCGATTATGGGGTTGATGTTTTGCGCGGCGAACACAAGGGAATTCGAGCGGCGATCATCCGTGATAAAGGAACCAATGGGGATCGCGAAATGGCGCTTTCTATGTTTGCCGCCGGTTTCGACGTAAAAGACGTGACAATGAGCGATTTGATGAACGGCAGAGAGACGTTGGCCGATACGAACTTGATAGTCTTTCCGGGAGGCTTCTCCAACAGTGATGTGCTGGGCGCCGGACGCGGATGGGGAGGCGCATTTCGTTATAATGAGCGGGCAATGGAAGCATTGAGGCGATTTTTTGCCCGTCCGGATACGCTGTCGCTTGGGGTATGCAATGGCTGCCAGCTTATGGTGGTTTTGGATTTGCTTTATCCGGAGCACGGCAAGAAAATGGAAATGTGCCGGAACGAATCAAAGAAGTTTGAAAGTGCTTTTGTTGCGGTAACTGTCCAGGAAACTCAGAGCGTTATGCTTAAGCCGCTTGTCGGAGCAAGGCTCGGAATTTGGGTTGCTCACGGAGAGGGGAGGTTTTATTTGCCCGAAGGGGAGCAAGCCTATGATATCGCGCTGAAGTTTGTTTCTGCTGATTACCCGGCTAATCCCAACGGCGCAGATTTTAATGCGGCGGGAGTTGTTTCGCGAGATGGCCGGCATTTGGTGATGATGCCCCATCTGGAACGCAGCATTTTCTCCTGGCAGTGGGCATACCGGGGGCAAGGCAAGATCAGCGAATTTGAAGTCAGTCCCTGGATACTGGCGTTTGCAGCAGCCCGTGACTGGATTAGCGGATGAAGCTTCGTTTTATTGCAGCATTGGTGTTACTGATCGCCGCAGTTGGTATCTGCGCGCTTTGGCTGCTCAATTCCTTTATTGACTGGAGTGAGCGTGAAAAGGCTTTGATCGAGCCGGTCGTGATTGACTTCTCGCAAGGTCAATCCCTGCGCAAGTTGAGTGAAAACCTGGCCCAGGCAGGGATGATTGATGAGGCGGAATTATTCGAATTGTGGGTTCGTCTTTTTGAAGATTATACCAAGTTCCAGGCCGGAACTTATCGTTTCGAGAAGAATGCGTCTCCGGACTCAATCATTAAGACGTTCATGGCTGGCAAGATTTTTGCCGTTTATGCACTTGAAATCACGATACCGGAGGGATTTACTTTTCATCAAATTGCCGAACGGCTTGTGGCTAAAGGAGCTATGAGACCGGAAGAGATTTTTCCTTTGCTGCGTGATTCCGCGTTATTGGCTGAGCTCAAAATTCCGTCGCCGGCATTGGAGGGATTTCTTTTTCCTGCAACTTACCGCTTTGCGAGAATGCCAGCTCCAAAAGAGTTTGTTGCTGAAGCCGTAAAAACATTCTGGGAGAAGCTGCCCAAAGACTACGAAAAGAATCTCGCGGATCTCGGTTTAAGCCTCAAAGAGGGGGTGATTTTTGCTTCATTGATTGAAGCTGAGACGCCGATCGCAGAGGAAAAGCCAATGGTCTCTGAAGTAATCTGGAATCGCCTAAAATCTAAGGAGGTGCTGGGCATCGATTCAGCGGTAATTTATGGTATCGATGATTATCAGGGCGATTTGAAGAAAAAACATCTTGCGGATGCGGCCAACCCCTATAATACGCGCATTCACCCTGGTCTTCCGCCGACGCCAATATGTTCTCCTTCGGCAGCATCGCTTCAGGCGGTTTTAACGCCGTCGCGGAATGGGTATCTCTATTATGTTCTTGACCCGGAAACCAAACAGCATCACTTCAGCAAGACCATTGAAGAACATAATGCTTATGTGAGAAAGCTCGTTAATCACCGGGACTAAGCGAACAAATATTGCCGCAGGCGGAATTCCCCCTGAAAGGCGCTGAATGTCGCATATTTTTGGCATCCCCCGGGTGAAAGCTAAACTAGCACCCTGGCGGTGGAGAGTTTGACGCTGCCGGGCGCTGAAGGCGCGCCGCCGCCCGCCTACAGAACTCGGCTTGCAGGAACCGGAGATGCTTCACTGCACAAGACAGCACGGCAATCCGATTTCCTGCGGCGGGCCCGCACCACCCCCGCCCCGGCGCATCAGGTTAAGCCTTCAGCACCCGGCAGCGTCAAACTCTCCACCGGAGTCAAACCGGAGCAGTTACGCTGCTGCATCTATTTGGTTGCCTTTTATATGTCTGAGTTCTCCGCTGCTTTAGGTGCAGGGGGAAAGTACTGAGAATGCTTCCCAGCATGCTGAATATCTCACATTGAAGAATAAAAGCTGGCGGAGTTGCTGAGTATGGCGTGATAACGCCCAGAGCGATGCTGCCGGGTGCTGAAGGCATGCCCTTTTTGCGCCGGGGAGGCAGTGGGGCGGGCCGGCTGGTGGAAATGCGCTTGCCTGGCCGCAGCTTGTTCAGCCCGGCAGTGTCCGCTGCAAGCGCAGTTCTGCAAGCCGGCGGCGGCGCGCCTTCAGCGCCCGGCAGCATCGCTCTGGGCGAAGTCTCTAGTGGCAATATTCCTTCGCTTATATATTTCGACCTACTGGCTGCAAAAAACTTCTTAAGGGCCTGCCGCAAAATGGGCTCCGTAGCGAGAATGAGAGATTTTAGGCGAGACAAGGAGGGCGCGTGAAAAAATCCGAGTCGTGTAAGCTTTCGACACGTCGCAGGATTTTTTTGCGCGCGCCGACGAAGTCGCAGCCAAAATCTCTCATTCGCAGCAGGGGCTACATTTTGCGGCAGGCCCCTTAAGGGTTACAGCCCGGTGCTGACGGCCTGCTTCATTGCTTCAACAAGTTCGATAAGCATTCGTTCTGCATTGGAATCTGGACATTCCAGATTCAATGATTTCCGGTCATGACACTCTTCATAGTAGCTTGCGGTAAAGGAGCTGGCCCGGAAAGAAAGAGGATCCATTTCGACGATAAAGCGTACGCGGCAGGCGAGCTTGGCTCCAGTGCGTGGATAAACACCACAAAGTTCATCTTCAACGTCCACCCACTCGGTGAGAATTTTACCCGAGTTCATATCAGCGATTTTTATTTCCAGCTTTTGTTCTTTAATTGCGCTGACTACGGCAGGCCATGCCTGATCGTAGGGCAGATTAAAAGTCTGCACAACCTGCGTCACGGGCTGCCTGGCGCTTTCCACTGCTGCGGGATGTGGTGGCGGTGGGGGCGGCACTGATGGTTCATGGCAGGCAATTACCGAACAGAGCAAAAAAATTGAAGCGAATTTTGAAATCGCAGAAGCGTTCATCGAGGCACTCCTTGAAGAGAAATGTTTTCCTGAAGTGTTTTATCTAACAGCAAATTCTCTTGCCAGAGATTTCTTTTTGCGCATGTACGGTGTATCTCCGCAAAAAGTTCTGGTCAAGTGGTAATTAGCTACACACACTAGATTTTTCGGCACGTAATCTAAACCAAGAGACGGCTTCTAGCGATATTTGTTTTACGCGGGGGCGAATGCGGCTGGCAGGCCGCTGAAGTTCCCGTCTTCCTCACGAGACTGCCAAAAAGTCACGAGGAGTTGGGTTTCTAAAGCATATAAGTTCTTTCACTCTTTTTTGCAGGAGTGCAGGTGTCGTTCAACCTGCACCGATGGGTTTGTTGTGTCCGATAAGAGCCGCTCAGGCAAGCAGGTTTTGCGGGTCAATCCGTGGTTATTATTGTTCTTTTTGTATTCGGCGTTGATCATTTCGCCTGCGTATGGACAGAGTCTATCCGGTCTCAGCCTGGGCAGCAGCGGTGACGGAGCAGGTCTGTCCGTCGTTGTGGATGGGCAAGGTTATCCGGCCTTCAGTTACACGAACAAGTATTCATTCGTGCTTAAGTTCATGGAATACTCCGGTTCGGCCTGGGTCGTCACGAATGTAGATTCGACTTTGAGCGCCGTGTCGGATACCGCAGTCGTTTTTTTATCCGGCAATCCGCACATTATTTATTACGACGCCGGCCGCAGCCAGTTGAAGCATGCACAGCGCTCGGGCAGCTCTTGGTCGGTTGAAGTAATCGAAACCTTAACTCACGGCAGCGGTGAAATCGCTGTTGCTGCTTGCGGCTCCGATCTTTGCGCGAGTCATTACAATGCCCAAAACGGAAACCTGCGTTTTTCCCGCGGAAGATGGGGAGCTTGGCAGACGGCGGACGTTGACACCGGCTCGGCGGATACGGGGATAATGAGCGACATTGCGATAAACGAACAAGGTAATCCCGTAATAGCTTATTACGATTCAACAAATAAGCGGTTAAAGGTGGCCGTGAGAAGCTCCAGTGGCGTTTGGGCTTTGGAGACCGTAGATTACCTTGGCGTCAGTATCGGCTTCTACCCGCGTATCGCAGCGGCGTCAAACGGCACGCTGCACGTGGCGTGCAGCCGCTACAAGTCTGCTGCTACCGCTGTCGAAAACGGTCTGTATTACTTGAGAAAGGACTCCGGCGGTGCCTGGTCGATGGCGCTTGTTGCTGCTGATTATTCCGGAGGGGAAACGGATATCAGGCTTAAATCAGACGGCCTCCCCGTAATTGCCGGGCGTTACTTACGAACGGGAGCGCCCAGCGGCAACATGGCAGGATCTTTAATTGCTGATATGCAAACCTCGGGTTTTTGGCAGACAACGCTGTATTCACCTCCGGAAGGAGCTCCCGGGGAGATCTACGGGATCTCGGATATCGTTTTAGCTTCAGCTTCGACAGGGAGCACGGTATTATCTTATCGCCACGATCCGCTCGGGCAGACGGGCCTGCCGGAAATAGAACGTTACCGGCTTTTTGCTGAGGCGAGTCTTCCCTACATGAGCGGCGGAAGTTCGAGCAGTTCATCTTCTTCGAGTTCCAGCTCCTCTAGTTCGTCAAGTTCTACTTCATCATCCTCATCGTCTTCGTCGAGCAGCAGCTCCTCAAGCTCATCATCGAGCAGTTCAAGTTCCAGCTCCAGTTCATCAAGCAGCAGCTCCTCCTCCGGGACGGCGGCCAATGAATGTGAGAATTGGCAGACGCTGCATCCGGACTGGTTATGGTGCGATGATTTTGAAGACAGCACCGCGCTGACCAGCAAGTATTACGAATTTGATGATCGCAGTGGCTCCTTCGCCCGAGTAAACAGCGCTGCTGCTAACGGTTCTTACGGACTGCGAGCGCGCTGGCAGGCCGGGCAAGTGGACGCCGGTCATATGATGCGCAACTTCGGGCGTAATCCAATTGGCAGCCAGAGTCACCAAAGTCAGGATTTTCGTGAAGTGTATTGGCGCTATTACTTCAAGCTCCAAGACGGCTTCAGTGGACCGGCAGATAAATTCAGCCGTGCGATGTCCTTTGCCGGCGCAAACTGGCAGCAGGCGATGATTGGCCATCTTTGGACAAACAGCGCTAATCATCTTGTCGTTGATCCGGCAAGCGGCATCGATCAGAACAATCAGTTGGCAACGACCAAGTGGAACGATTTTGACAACTTGCGCTGGCTCGGTGCAGAGGCGGGTCCAGAAGCGCTGCAGTCAGGGCGCTGGTACTGTGTTGAAGGCCACGTGAAGCTTAACAGCGCCGGCGCCAGTGATGGCGTTATCGAATATTGGCTGGACAATGCCCTCCAGGCGCAAAGCTCAGGACTCAACTGGGTGGGCACTTGGAGTCAATATGGAATTAACTCCATCTTTATCGACAACTACATCAACAGCGGTGCTCCGCAAATGCAGGAGCGGTATCTTGACTCACTGGTGATTTCTACGGGACGCATCGGATGTCTGAGTGAAACGCCGCCGCCCAGCAGTTCGTCCAGCTCCAGTTCTTCGTCGAGTTCATCCAGCTCGAGTTCATCCTCGTCGTCCAGCAGTTCATCCTCATCCAGCTCTTCGTCAAGTTCTTCTTCGAGTTCATCAAGCAGCAGTTCTTCAAGCGGCGGAATTATACCAGTGCCGCGATTGGATCAGGATTCGGACAACGACGGGCTGTTTGATTCGGAAGAGCTGGAATATGGCACAGATCCCAATGTTCCGGACACGGATCGCGACTCGGTTTTTGACGGTCAAGAGGTCCTTGATCAAAGCAATCCTCTTGATGCTGGAAGCGCAATACCGGTCCTGGGAACTACCATTTGCGCAGAATGGAATGGTTTTCTGAGTAATTTGTGGAATATCTATGAGCATGTGAACATGAGCGAACAGCCTCTGGCCGTACGTTCCGAAATTTACGATGTTGGAGGCAATGTTGATGATGTGCTCAATTTTGGGGTAAATCAGGGAACACAGTACGATCTCTTAGTTCATGCGTCCCGCGCGAGAAGATCTGCTGAATATGGCAAGGTTTGCTCAACGCATACCGGTGCACCGGGAGATTTGGATGGGCGGATGGTTTATTACAAACAGAACTATCTGCGGCGAGAGAATCGTTACGAATATCAGTTTGCATTTGCGATGCCGATGACTAACGGGCGTCGCGGCAACCAATATGTCTTTTACAATACTTTCCAGCCCAGTCTGGCGGCAAAAGATGCAGCTAATATCGTTGCCAACTGGATTCAAATTACGAACCTGAGCAGCCAAACAGCCAGCGGCAGTTTGGTCTTCCGCAACAGGGATGGCGGTATTGTCGGGCAGCAGCGAGTTGCGCTTGCCGCTTCAGCGCGCCATGACTTCAGCGCACATCGTTACGGCAAGAATCAAGTCGGCATCGTAGAGTGGATTCCGGATGCACCGGATTTAGTGCAGCAGATGCGCAATGTGCGCTACCTCTATGACAACTCCCGCGGGACGGAAAGTTTCGATACGGCGTTCCAACTGGAGGCGGCGGTAGGAACGGGAGAGCTTACCGCGGCTGCCGTCGATACTACGGGTGGTCAAACTTCGGTAATTGAACTCGGAAACACAGCGAACGAAAGTGCAGTAGTCGAAGTAAAAATTTATGATGAACTTGGCGTGCCGCAGCCGGGGGTAACATTAGCGCTTGCACCGCATGCCGTTCAGCATTTTATCATTAACGAACTGCTTGGCGACGGCAAGCGGGGAGTTGTCACGGTGAAGTCAAGTCTGCTGAACAGCGTAATCGGTGTTGTTATGCAATATCAGCGCAAGACCGATGGTGGAATCAGTTACATGTATGGAACGCCAGCCGTCCAAGCTTTAGGACATGTGCTGCGTGGTTCATACAACACATTCTTGGCGCAGAGTTCAGAGATCGTTTTGATCAATACATCGGCGCAAGCGCAATCAGTGACCTTGTCGCTCAAGCGCAACGATGGACGCGTTGTGCTCCAGGGAGCGGCCGTGCAAAGTACGGTTGCTGTTCCAGCGCACGGAGCGCGAACTATTGATGTGACAGGACATGTTGGCGGTGATGACTACGGAGTAGTCACTGCGATGCCCGAACACGCTAACTCGATAGTTGGTCTGGTTCTTCGGACCAGAGGTGAGGAATATGTAATGCCTACGCCGCTTCGGCAATGAACTAATATCATCGCCATTTATGATATTTCCGCAGTTATCGCGGTTCAAGCTGCCGGAAGTTAATATTTAATTTTGCCGCTTCCTTGCCTTTCCTGCTAATAATACTCGATACTTCAACCATTTTTTTATGCGGTTTGCGTGTTTACAGAGATTGACCTTCGATATCCCAAGCTTAATTTTTTAGCGCGAGAGCGGCTGGATCCATTCTTGGAATTGTTAAGCTATTTCGGTGGGGAGCTGGATCTGCGTCTTTATAGTGCAGGGCAGCTTTTGATTATCGCCACAGGGGTCTGTCTTCTTCTTGCGGAACTCAGACGGCACCGGGTGACTTGTCTTTATGGATCGCTGACCTATACGCTGGGTATTTATGTGGTGCTGGGCTGGGAGTTCCCGGCGCTCAAATTTCATTGGTTTCCCTTTTGGCTTGCGCTGCTTGTCCGGGTGAGAAGGGGGTCATCCTGGAGTTCTTTGATTTCAGCCTTTCTTTGTTCTGTTATTTGGCTTGTTTCGAGCGGCGCGCTGGCTTCTTTCGGTGCACTTGCTGCGTTTATTTTAGTTCCGTTTCTCGATTATTTGGTGCTGCCCGGCGAGGCAAGCGGCGCTGCGGCGCGGCCGCTCAGCAGATTCAGGAAAAGTGCTTTCGGCATCTGCTGTGCAATTGCGGCGATAGGCGGTCTTGTGCTCACGCCGGTTTACACTATGCCGGATTATCCCCCCGGAGCACGGCTTGCTCCAGTATCGCCTTTGCTCCTGAATTATGAACGGCCGCTGCTTGGCCCCTACATCGAGCCCAACCCGGTAGTCTACGTGGAATACGTGGCCGCCGTTCAGCATTACGCGCTCCGTGTGTTTCTGATTTCCCTCATCGTTATTCTTTGTTTTGCCGCAGCCTATCTCATGCGCGGGACGAAGCTCAGCAAGTCATTGTGCCTGCCGGCATGGTTAATACTTGCGATCGTTGCTGTTATCGGCGGGGAATGGGCGCTGCAAGGGGCAAACTCCTATGCCGCTCCTTTTCCTGTGCTGGCGCGGCTTGTTCCGGGTTTGGCCGTGGCGGGATTGCCTTGGTTGACCTTCCCTTTTGGCTATATCGCCGTGCTGGTCGTTTTGTTTAACGGTGCATTGCTTCGCGCCGAGGCAGCCGCGCTTGTGCTCACTGGAATATGTGCGCTCTTGCTTCCGGATAACGCATTGGTTCGTCCCTTGCTGCCGCTATCGGCGGTTAGTCCAGGGGGCGAGAGCAGCGCGCCGCTTGACATGCTTCGTCGTTCGCCCTCGGGTTATCTCGTCGATACCGCAGGTGCATGGGTGGGACGGGACGGAGAAGCAAAGAGGCGGGATTTTGAGAATCTAGTCCTGTTGAAGCGAGAGATTGATTTTACCTATACCCTGGAAGCTTCACCTGACAAGACGCCTGCCGAACGTGCACTGGACGGCAATTATACTACACGCTGGTCAACTGCGGGGCCGCAAAAGGGCGGTGAATATTTTCAGATAACGTTCACTGCTCCGGTTCGCATGGTACGTTTGGTGCTGTCAGTTAGGGAGACTCCCACAGATTTCCCACGGGGAATCGAAGTATGGACCGGAGCTTCCCCGCTCAATTTACATCGCTTAATCGCCCAGCCGTCATGGCTTGGGCCGGTGACGTGGACTAAGCAAGGTTATCCTTATTTTGGTTCGCAATCACATGTCATTATTGATCTGCCGGAAGAGCAAGCTGTAAACTGCATCAAGTTCGTACAGACCGGCGAAGGACCTTACGATTGGTCGATTGGTGAAGTGCGTCTCTATCGCTACGGCGGCTAGCAGGGTGCTGAAAAACCCGATTTTGGCCAATTTCTTCGTCGCGGGAACTTGCTGCGCTGCTCATTTACAGTAGTAAACTCCGCTGCTTGCAATTCCCGTTCGCCCGACCTCGTCTCTGAGCAGGACAACACATTCTTTACACTTTAGCGACAGGACATAGTTTACACAGGGATAAGATGCTCCACCCACTCACCCCCTAGGGGGTGACGAAAATCTACATCAGTTGAGC
>JAKPSH010000020.1 GCA_029555385.1 Pseudomonadota bacterium | reverse complement strand
CCGGCTGGCGCCTATTGGGTGAGCGCGGCGGCGGGAATTGGAATGTGCCGACGCGCCCACGGATTGACACTGCGGCAGTCCTGCGGGGGCAAAAGCTCCTGTGGGAAGCCGTATAACGCATAGCTAAGGGGCGCGCGGCTTTTCGCGCGTCCCGCTTGAGCGACGGGTTAGGTTTTTGATTGGGGATATAAGTGAAGATACTGGTTGAGTTCGATTCGCTGGAAGAAGCTGCCGCGTTCATTTTGTGGAGAGATGGACGGAATGATCCTGCCGCAGGGAAAACGCCGATAAGGGATGCCGGTCTATTGGTACGCACAGAAAACTGTTGTGCTGCTGAAGGGTTTGACTACCTTGAGGATGCGCAAGCGCAGTCAGACGCTTTTTGGCTAAAGGTGCCGAATTTCGGAAGGAAGTCATTGCGCGATTTGAGAGAGGCAAAACCTAACGCTTGAATTAACCGGCTGGCCGGCTTTTCGGCCAGTCCGGGTTGAATGATTTGTTGGGCGGCATTTTGGAGAAGACGATGGAAACCAACCACTACAAGACTACGGCCTACGCAATACGCATCGGCGACGAATGGTTCGCCGGCTTCGGCGGCAAACCCGGACAGGAAAGCTTGACCAAGGTCCGGCCGGGGCTGTGCGACGCAAAGCTAGTGTGGGACGACAGGAAGGCGGCCGCTTACGTTGAGCGCCTGCGAGTGCGCGGATACGCGGGCGAAATTGTGAAGGTGACAGCATGATGGCAACGAAAGCCGAAAAGAACTTTGAGAAAGCCCTTCTGGAACTGGCCAGCGAGGATGCTTCAACCGCCCTGTCCGTGCTGACCGGGTGCTTTGTCAGCCTGACCCTTGAGGTGCTGCGCCGGAAAGGCCATGTGCCTGACTGCGACATCAAGATCGACGGAGGCGACCAGCGGGACATCACGATTCACCCGCCAAAGACGCCAAAAATTGAACGGGTGGCGCGATGAGCAGGGCGCTTGATGTTGTGACGCTAACCGGAGCGGAGTACGACGCACTGACCCAGCGCGCCGATGATTGGTACGCGCTTTACGCAAGGGCAGCGAAAGAACGCACCGCCGCACTAGAAGACGTGGAGCGGTGGAAGAAGGCGGCGGAATCCAACATTGAGGAGAACGTGGGGTTGCGCCTTGCCGAAGAAGGCGCGAAAGAAGCCTTTGCCCATGTTGTGCAGCAGAAACGCGACTTCGAAGCGGAGTGCAAACGACTGCGAGGCTTGCTTGATGGAGCGCACGACACTATCAGGCGGCAAGCGGTGACGCCCAACGCCGCCTTGAGGGGCCGAGCAAGCGCAGCTTGCGAAGGTCCGCTCGAAGGCACAGTTATGCGTAAGGAGGAAGAATGCTGACGATGCCGAAGTGCCACGACTGCGGGAAGTTCTGCCGGCCGGTGGAATGGCAAATGATCTATTCCGGGGCGCTACCGGAGCCACAGGAAGAGATTTACAAGTGCACTTCATGCGTGGAGAGGCACGGATCGTTCGAGCCGCAGCCCGGAATAAAGCCGGAGCACTCCTGCGGGCACCTGACGCATAACGCACTAGCTCAGGGGCGCGGCGATTAGCCGCGTCCCGCTGGAGCGGAGGGTTAGATGACGACAAAAACCTGCACGGTCTGCGGAAAAGAAAAGCCAGAGAGCGACTACCGGCTGCACAGCGACAAGAAAACAGTGATGCGCTACTGCAATGACTGCCACCTTGCCAAGCGCAGAGCACAGCACGCAGCAAAGCGAGAAGAACGGAACGCGCAATTTCGGGCACGGTATGCGGCGAACGTAAATGGGGTGAAGGACAAGCACGCGGCAGCACGAAAAGCGAAGTACGCCAAGCAAGGCAGGGCCGCACTGATTGAGTGGGCAGCAGCGAACCCGGAGAAAGCAGCAGAAGCGCAACGCAAGAAGATGAAGCGAGGGCGCGAACGGTTGAGCGACTACTACGTGCGGAGGTTGCTGTGTCACCCGGAACGCTCGGCTGTGAAACAAGTGCCGGAGATATTGATTGAGTGCAAGCGACTGCAACTGATGATTGAAAGGGAATGCCGTGAAAAACGCTGAAGAATTGAGGGATGAATTGGCGCAGACGTTCGCGCAGTTGAAGGCCGGTGAAATCAAGTCGAGCGAAGCCGCTGAACTGGCGAACCTTGCCGGGAAGATGATCGGTAGCGCCAAGGTGCAAGTTGAGTATTACGCCTTGCGGAAAGAGCAACCGCGAATAGAGTGGCTTGAGTCATCTAACTCTTGAATATGTGAACCGTGCAAGGTATGTCGTACCGAAAACGCACCAAGCAGAGCGCAAAAATGACCGCAGCACGGGCGGCCAAAGAGCGCGTTCGTCTTGAATCGCCAGCGCCGGAATACCCGCCGACGATGCCTGAGCTTCGCCGACGAATCGTCA
>JAKPSH010000015.1 GCA_029555385.1 Pseudomonadota bacterium | reverse complement strand
TACTCCGCGTTGGGCGGAGGTGCTGGACGTGCTGAACTTCAACTTTCAGCGGCTGAATCAGCTGCTTTATGGTTATCAGGACTACTGCATCATTGCTGAAGTGCCCCGTCGATGAAACGCGAGCAAAGTGTCCTTTCGGCGCACAGCGGCAGGCGAGAAGAACTGCGTGTTGCGTGGTTCTCCCCGCTGCCGAGTGCAGAGGCGGCTGAGCGGCCAAGCGTTGCAGCTTACGCAGCCCAGCTTTTGCTGCCCTTAATGCGGCAGGAATTTGCTATTGACTGCTTCAGCGGCAAGCCGGCGGCAGAGCGCGGCTTTCACTGGAGCGAAGCGATGGCCCGGCATGCAGAGGAGCCCTATGACATATTTTTCTACCAGATAGAAGACTCGCCGGAATGTGATTTTGTGCGCCGCCAGATGCTGCTTGCGCCCGGGGTTGTTTATTTTCATGATATTCTTTTTCGCCCGCGGGAGGACAATCTTGCCGGTGAAAAATTGGTTCAGGATGCGGAATTGCGGATTTCCCCGTTTCTTAACGAAGGTGCTTCGACCGTGCCGGATCATACCGCTTTTGCGGCGCGTGAAGCTCGATTTGCTGCGGTTCCTATTTTTTCTAATGAAAGAAATTGGGGCGAATACAGCAGGCATTGCCCTTCGTCGCTTGCTGCGGTGCTCGGGCTGGATCCTGCTGCTTATCTTCTGCCTTGTCCCGCCGGCAGTTCGAAATCTAAAGAACGAGCGCGAGCTTCTGCCGGAGAGAGGCTGCGCGTAGGGTTTGCCGGAGGGCCGCAGCTTGAATACCGGGCGCACAAGCTGTGCGCCGCGCTGCGGCAAAGTGGAATCGCTTTTGACTTGGTATGGCTGATCGATGAGGACGTGCTTGCGGCAGGCAAGCGTCTTGCGGACGAATTTGAACTTGGTAATGTTGAGTTTATTTCACCACGAAATTTTGCTCAATGGGAGCGCTGTGCTGCCGGACTGGACGTCGCCGTGCATTTGCTGGGCAGTGTTTACGGAGACGCGCAGCCATGGCTTTCCATCAGCATGAGTTCCGGATGTCTATGCGCGGTAAGCGACTTTTCCGCGGCAGCGCTGCTTCCCGATGCGGTGGTCTGGAAGATCCCCTGCGGAGAAGGTGAAATAACGTCTCTGGTGAGTATGTTTCAGACAGCGGTGTCAGACGCGGAAAGCAACCGGAGGCGAACGCTACAGAGCAATGCGGCGGCTTATGCTGCGCAACATTTCTCTGCCTCAGTCAGCGCCGCTGAACTGGCCTGTGTCTTTTGGCGAAGCGCCGCGCCGCTGCGGAAGTTTCTTGAACAATGGCTAACCTCAAAATAAGCGAATAGATCAGCCGCAGGCGGAATTTTCACTGAAAATCGTTGAATCGCGTATGGGCGGTGGAGAGTTTGACGCTGCCTCTCCTGGTTTTATTCCACTTTTCTGGATACCTGGATGTTCTGCGCTGCTTCAAGTGCGGGGAAAAGTGCAAACGCTTCCAAGCCGCTCTTTCGCCGCAGCATGTCTTTCAGAACAGATCAAAAACCCGGTACAACCCTTTGCCAACCGTAGCGCGTCGCCCGCATTGATTCGTCGCCATTGGTCTGGACCACTAAGCGGGCGACAGCGAAGGGAGGCAAAGGGTTGTACCGGGCAGCAGCCAATGGTGGCTTGCAGCAAAGGCAAAACTTATGTGCTTAGCAGCTATTTAAAAAGCCTACGGCAGTGATTTTGCGTCATCCAACGTTTTAATCAACGGCACCGACTCTTCTCCTTCTACGGCTGTTTCTTCTTGCCCGGAGTACTCCGCAGGAAGCTCAATCTCGCGCGTGCTGCCTCCTACCGAAATTAAGGGCGCTTGCGGCACTGGTTTTTCCTCGCTTGCTGGTTCAGCAAGCTGAACTTTCGGCTGAGTTACTTTTGAGGTAACGAACTCCGATGCGGCAGGCTCGAGCTTTTTGCCGACGGGAGCAGTGATTAGTTCAGACTGCGCAGGCTCGCGCTCCTTTCCCGCAGGGGCCGAAATGATTTCCGGCTGTGATGTTTCTTCTTGGACTTCGTCTGCTGCCGGTTGTTTTGCCGGCGGCATTTTCTTTTGTCCGGTTTGCGGCTGTGCCAGACATAAAGCTGGAATGACTAGGATAACGGCGGCGATGTATATTGCGTTTTTCATTGCTATACCCCCGAAAGCTGTAGATTAGCCCTATTTTTGAAAAAAAAGAGAAGGAGATCCAGTACATTTAAGACGGAAATTTCCCGACCAAAGCAAGCGGAAAAGCTTCGCCGTATGCAACTATTATGGGGAAAGATTCATCATAATCCGTGTAGTATATAATTTTCTTATCACGCGCACTAAGGCAGCCAAATGGATATAGACAGAGAAGAAGATTATTACGACCTGCTCGGTGTTGCTCCGCGCTCTACTCCAGCGGAACTCAAGCAAGCTTACCGGGCTCTGGCGCGCAAGTATCATCCTGATGCGGACGCATCGCAGGATCACGATGACCTTTTTCGCAAGATTACTCAAGCTTTTAAGGTGCTTTCCGATCCAGAAAAGCGAAACGAATACAACAAAAAGCATGGCTACGATTACACCGAGACTTCGGATTTTGAGCGGCAGGAGGAGCTTCGCCAAGCTGCTGCTGCCGCCAAAGAAAAGCGTGTTGAGGTCGCCGCGGGAGTTGACCTGGGAAAAATGGCGCGTGACCGCGCTGAATCCGCACAAGATGATCTTAAACTAGGTCACAAGATAGTGCTTGCGCCGGAGGATGAAGAGGAAGAAAAACACCGCGGAAAAGACGAGGAGGATTTTACGCCCTGGGGTGATGAGAAGGCCGCGTCTGACATCGCGGGAGCAGACGGGCAAAGAGGCTTTTTTTCGGGATTGATGAATCGTCTGGGTGTGCGGGGTAAAAAGAATCGCGCGGCAGAGAAAGAGCGTCTGCGGCGGCAGCTTGACGAGGCCAGCCAGCCGCTTCAACGATCAGACTCACAGCTAAGAAAGAAGACAAGTGCAGCACCCCGGCAGAATTTAAACAGCGAAAGCGTTGACGATCCGTTTCGCGGCGAGCGTGTGTATCATTTTCAGATCAGTGAAATTGAGTCAGTGTTGGGCACGAGCCGGGAAGTGGGTGTTGTGTCAGGACGCGATCAAACAAGCAAAGTAAGGGTTAAAATACCGGCGGGTATCGCGAGCGGCACTGTGCTGCAGATCGCCCGGGGATGGGATCGCACAAAAGTCCGTATTACTGTGGCTGAAGATTCTTTTTCGCGGCTTGACGGTCGTGATGTAATTGTGAGTCTTCCGGTGACTCTTGGTGAAGCAATTAACGGTGGTAAAATCGAAGTCCCGACCATAGAAGGCCATTCTGTCGTGCAGATACCGGCAGGCGCCGATACCTCGCAGGCAATTCGTTTGACGGGCTTGGGTCTGCAAGGAAAAGACGGCAGTGAAAAAGGCGATCAGCTTGTGGAAATTTATATCGCTGTTCCTCGTGCGGCGAGCGCGGCACTGCATCAAGCTGTTGAAGCCTTTTCCGCCGGCTACCGGGAGCATGTCCGGCAAAGCAATGCCAACCTTGAGAACTGGCGACTTTATGGGGCTCGATACCTGCTTCGATTGCCGGTTACTCTCCGCGAAGCGGCAATTGGTGCGGAAATAAAGCTGGCAACTCCGGAAGGTGATGCCGTGCTCAGTATCCCGCCTCTGTTGGAAGCAGGGAGCATCATTGCGTTGCGTGGCGCTTACTATGTGCTGCCGTTTGTCGTGCTGCCCGAGGCATTGAGTGCGGAGACGGTGAGTGCGGCTCAAGCAATTAACGCGCATTACGCCGAAAACGTCAGAGAGCGTCTGCCGCGCCGCTTGGTGCAGGCCTAACGGAGTAATGCTGGACCTGAAGGCGCGCTGCCGCCGGCTTGCAAAACTGCGCTTACAGCGAACACTGTCTTTCTATCTAAGCATCCCGCAACCATCTGTTATTCCGGGCTTGGGGAATTGACCCCGTAAAGGTAATCCACGCCGCGCTCATCGCGGAGCTTTTGGTAGGGATCCAGAGGAAGATTTGTCTGTGCCGGAGGCTCAGCAGCAGCATGGGGTTCTGTCCCCGCATCATTTCCCGGAGCACCTCCAGTAACAATTTGTTGAAAACGGTTGAGTTGTTCGGGCCCAAAACTTCTCAAATCGACGCCTGCCCTCTGGGCCAGCTCACCGTATTGACCGTTAACAAGCAGCGCGGCGAATTCTCGCTTCTGTTCAGAGGAGTAACGAGTGGAGTCGATGCCGGCTTCTTTCGCAAGCTTTTCTAGTACGGTGTCTGCCGGTTCTTTAAGCGGCAACGGCTTTGGTTTTAGGGGTTGTGCTTGTACGTCCTGTGCAGGTTTGCCTTGCGCTGGTTCGATAACCCGTAACTGCAAGTTGCCAGACGCGGCAAGACGCACGGGTGCGGAATTCTCTTGCCGACTTGGTCCGGTTGTTTCGGCAAATTTCTCTACCGCGGGAGCCGGGGATAAACGTATATCCTCCGCTCCGCGGTAAAGAGAGTTTAAGTAAACTCCGCAGAGCGCCGCACCGAGGATGGTCAGCGCTCTGCCGATAGGCTTAGAGATTCTGATCACGCGGCCTCAGGGAAATCGAAGCACGCTGTTCCAGTGCGGCGCTATATTGCGATACCGTCGCCTGCAACGCTCCATAAGGACCATTGTGGGCAATCCATAACATACCGTACTTGTTCGCCCCGACAGGTGTGTGAATGTCGATATCTTGCCGCTTGTTCGGGTCGACGACAAACGGAGTTCCATCAATCACGAAAGTACCTGCGTCATTTACGACAAAGAGCTGAAACGTGATTGCGGCATTGGTCAGGTTGGTAACTTCGAGGAAATTGAAGGGATTGGCGTTGGTATTGTATCCCCCGTAAAGCGTGGTTTCAACACATTCAACTCTTGCCGGTTCTCCGCCGCCGGATTCACTGTTCACGTTAATCATGTAGTTGGAAGTCGAGCGCTGCAGCAGACACCAGCGGTTATTGTTGCCGCTGGAATCACTGCCGCTGTTAACAAAGATTGCCGGGGTGATATTGCCGCAGCTTCTTGCTAATCCTCCAGTGCCGACGCTGTCGATCGACGTGATTTCAAGCTCACTGTCCGTCTCGAAACCGATTGCAGTACAAGCATAGCTTCGATTGGCATCTGTCCGTATTTCGAAATTGAAAGACACCAAATTTGACTGCAACCCACCGGCAGCGAAATGAGATCCGGGTATCGCTAAATAGCCCGAGGCCAATGCTGACGAAGGGATAATAGCGATGCACAACATCCCCAGAATTAGTATGCTCGGTCGGGATAGATTGACATTTAACATTGGTTTTCCTCCTGATCGCTGATTTAGATGATACTGACGCTCTCGGCATCACCGCAATTGAAGAAGGCCTGGTATGCAACCAGGTACGATATGCCGTGGCACAGTTTAAGCGAATCGGAAACGCATTACCAGCATTCGACTGAGATGCAAGTAATCGGCTAACTTGAGTTGAATAATATAATTGATTATTAAAAGCTTAATGCGGAAGCGAGCCGGAAGTGGAAATAAGCAATGTCGCAAAGAAAGCATTAATCAAGCTTCTTAAAACAGTATTTTATCGGTGGCAATGATTTGGGGGCATTACTTGCGGCGAAGCCTGGCGAGTTTCCTCAAAATTTCCGCCAAGGGGGGTCTCGTGCTGTCTTCCTCCTCGTAGTACTGCTGATAAGAATCCCGGTAACGGTAGGAATGGTAGCCCGCTTTCAGGTCGACATCGTTTAACACAAAACCAATAATTTTTGCTCCTACCTGCTGTAGTCTATCGGCGGCGTCTTTTGCCACTTGCCGCGGGGTGCTGCGGCTGCGAAGCACAATTACCACTCCGTCAACGTTTCGTGACAAGACTACGGCATCAGCAACCGGCAGAACCGGCGGGGCATCAACTAACACCGTATCGAACTGGTTTGCAAGCTGAACCAGCAGTTCGTTCATTTTTCGTGATGCAATTAATTCTCCCGGGTTGGGTGATTTCGTACCCGCCGGGATAACAAACAAGCCTTCTACTGCAGTCGGATGAATTACTTTATCCAATCCCTTATGCGATGTGAGATAGTCGACAAGGCCCGGAGTTAAAGAATCAAGCCCGAAATAACGGCCGGCGCTGGGCCGCCGGATGTCACATTCGACTAAGATGGTTTTTGAGGATGCCTGCGCCATCGTCACGCTCAAATTAACAATTAAGGTTGTTTTGCCTTCGCTTTTCTTGGGGCTGGTCACCAGAATGGTTTTGGGCGGACGTTCTGCGCTGGACAGCATGATTGCTGTTCTTACAGTGCGGAATGCCTCGCTGGTGATCGATGTTGGTGTGACAACCGTGATGGCTGAAGTCGAGCGGCGCCGGCGCCGGACCGGCAATACCGGCTGCACCGCTGGAGCAGGTGTCCAAAGGGAATCCCCGGCAAGCGGCCCGCCGGCGGGAAACTGAATGTTCGCCGCCGGCTCGCGGGTATTTCCTTCTTTCCATTCCAGCGCGGAGGAATGATGCGGATCTCCTGTAACGGCCTGCTGCGTATAGTTGGGGACAATGCCCAGGTTGCCTGCTTGGAGAACTTCTTTCGCATCCTCGACGGTCTTAATTGTGTCGTCGAGTACTTCCTGGATGAGAGCAAGAATAAAACCGAACAGCGGCCCAAGCACCAAAGAAAGCAAGATGCTGAGCAGCCCCCTCGGACTGGCGTGCTTTGCCGGGGGCGCTGCGAACTCGCTAAGTGCGACGTTTGAACCGGGACTTTCTGATGCCATTTGTGATTCTTTAACTTGGCGCAGTACCGACTGATAGAGATCTTTCAGCGACTCATATTCCCGCTTCATAATGTTGTATTGCACTTCGCGCCGCGAGAGATCGAACGCTTTTTGCTTCTGATCTTCAAGCTGCTTTTTAAGCTGATTCTCTGTCTCTAAGTCGGCATTGTATGCGGCTTCGAGAGCCCGAATCGCCTGAGTGCGCTGCTCGGCTAGGTTTCTTTTCATTTCCTCAATCTGCGCCTTAAGCTGGGTCATGCGCGGATAGCTGGGGGTAAATTTCTCGCTGAGCATCGCGTACTCGGCTTCCGCTTGTTTTAGACGTGTGCGAAGATCGCGAATAGAGTCGTCATCAAGAGATGTGGACTCGACGCCCGAACCGGCCTTTGCTTCCTTATAAGCTGTTTCCGCGGAGATGCGCTTAGCGATAGCGCGAGTCAGCAGATCGTTCAATTCGGACATCTTGCGCAAAACAATATTCTCATTCTTGTCGACATTGACGATTACATTTGCTTCAGCGTAAGCGGCCATATTGCGTTCGGCGAGAGCGACTTTATTGGCCAATTCCTCGGCTTGGGCATTGAGAAATGTCAGGTTGTCAATTGAGCTCTGTTGCCGGTCTTTACGCATGAGGTCGATGTATACCTCGCCGTGATGATTGGCGATTTTCGCCGAAAGGACCGGATCTTCTGTCGTTGCGGCAATTTTGACCAGCGACGTCTTCCGGATCGGGGTGATGTTGATCAGCCCCAGATAGTATTCAAGCAATGGGAGCGGATTTTGATAATGTGTCTCATCATTGATGCCCGCTTTTGGAGCGCTTTGTGTTCCGAGAAGTGTTGAAATGGCGGCAACTGCTTGAGCGAGAATGCTGCGGCGATTCAGCCGTCCTTCGATTGCTTGTCTGATTTCAGGGTCGTTGAGCGCTTTGTCAGCAGCGACGAGGCTGGAAAGCAGTTCGATTTGTGTCTGCAGATAATCCTGCTCCCGAGTCTGTTGGCGAATGAGATCTTCGATATCTGCCCCGGGGAGGATTGGTGAGTAAGTTCCAATCCGAAGTTTAGCTTCTGCTTTATAGAGCGGGGTCGACAAGAACGAATAGAGCAAACTGCATAACAGCGTCACCAGGGTAGTGACGGCAATCAACCGCTGATGGCTGAAAACGATGCGCATTAAAATGTCCAGGGAAGAAGAGGTGCGCGGAGTATCCGGCAGCGAGTTCGGGTTAGACGCGGACGAAGCCATGTTGTCCCGCACGGATGTGGAAATAGACCGGACTTGCGGAATCAAATCTCTTTGCTGTTCGTCCAAGCTCTCAATTTCTCCTCTCTGGCCAGTTTCAGCAAACTGCTCCCATCCAGCGGTGTCCGCTCATTGCGGAACCGGAATGCGGCCAAATACCGTGTTAACAACATTAATTGTCTGGCGCGTAAAGAATCTGCCCGGTGCGCTGGGCACAAGCACGACATCGCCGTTTCGCAGCCGGATATCGTTGCCTTCACGCAGCGCGATACGCTCAAGGTCAACAGTAATCAATGATTTTTGTCCGGAACCCAGTTCCCGTACAACCTCTACTTCTTTGACATTTGCCGAATAAGTCAGGCCAGAAGCGGCAGCGATGGCGCCAATGAGCGTCATGCGTGAAGCAAGCTGGTATGAACCAGGTCTGTTTACTTCTCCATCGACTTGGACCATTCCCGACTCAGAGGCGACAATGGTATCACCCGCCCGCAGCGGCACATAGAGCGGCGGTTTGCTCACGCTGCCGACCAAATCATCGAAATGTATTTCAATGCCGTTATGCGCGGCTGCTTGAGCAAGCTGTGTGCGCACTGCCGGATCGGATTGCGCGATCTCGGCAATGCCGGGCGATGCGTCGGGAATGAGTATAAGAATGCCGCTTGCTTTATCGGTTCTTCCGCCGGCTTCGGCGAGAAGTTCAATCAGGGAATAGTCGTCACGTATAAGGGGATACGCCCCGGGTTTTTGTATTTCGCCGATCACCCAGACTTTGTTGGCGCTGTACTCCGCGATGTAAACTTGCACTTGCGGCGAATGGAGAAAGTTCTTTAAGCGCCTGGTAACCTCATCCTGCAACTCAGCTTCGGTTTTTCCTTGCGCAGTCACGGAGCCGATTAGCGGCAGGGTGATATCGCCGGCGGGACGCACCCTGACTTTCACGTTGAGCTCAGGGACATCAAAGACAGTGAACTCAATTAAGTCGGCTGCACCAATCCGGTAACTCGACGGTCCGCGCCCGGCGCGTTCGGCATTGCGCCGGGCGATTATCTCATTGAGCCGCTTTTCCTGAATCCTTTCCAGAGAATAAAAAGCTTCTTCGCCGGCGTAAGCGGGAGCATCGCCTTCCTTTGCTAATTCGCGTCGTGACGGCACGTAGCGCAAACAGCCCAGCTCGATGCAGATGAGCGACGCGACCAATACAAGGCTTACGCGATGAACTTGATGTTTCATAGCTCAGTTCCAGCTTCAGTGCATATCCAGGCTGTGCTGGATAGACCAACACTCCCAGAGGTTTCAGGCTCTTAGAGTTTAGATTCAGCTCACGGCTCACAGATGCGCAGCGGCACAAAACCGGCGAGGATAGTCGGGAAAGAGCGGGGGCTGCAATGCGTTAGGTTAAAGTGACGTGTCGTTTCGAGGGGTTACGCTGCTGAGATGGCAATTTCGTTGTTCTCTTTAGCCGTAATTCCTTGCGGAAAAAAACAAAAAGGTTTTACGCTCCGTGCTCGTGAACATCTACGAATACGGCTCTTGCCTAGAATAGACAACAACGCGGCTAAATTGAGTTCTTATTTCCAAAGGCATTGCCGCTAACGGAGCACGCGGATCGAAAGAAGAAGGCGGGTTGCTGCAAGAATTATAATTAATCCGGCGGCGATGCTGACCAGCCGATGGCCATAGCGTGAGTACGGACTGTCAAATTCCAGGATTCTTACATCATCAGCGTACAGCACGCCTGCTGTCCGCGGAGTAAGCACATGATGTTCGCGCCCAAGCGGATCTACTATGGCGGTTATGCCGTTATTTGTCGCTCTTACCAGAGTGCGCCGCAGTTCGATTGCTCGCCAGACAGATGAAAAATAATGTCCGGGCGCGGCAACGGAATCAAGAAACCATCCGTCGTTGCTCAGCGCCAAAAGCAAATCCGCTCCACCGCGTTTGAACTGGGCAAGAAAAACATTCGGCCACATATCTTCAAAACAAATCGCTGTGGCAATGCGGATCGGGCGATTGTTCGATATCCGCCGGACGGTAAGGGAAAACGGTTTTTCATCCTCCCCCCGCAGGAGCACGTAATCCCGGTTGCGGAGTTTCTCCAGCGCCGGGAAATAATTGCTGAGAGGCACTCTTTCCGAAAAAGGAAAGTGCTCTTGCTTGCGGTAGGCGCCGGCCAAGGATGCATCAGGCATGCGCAAGAACGCACTATTATAATAATGGGGTTGATCAGCGTGTTGTGTGTGTGCGCGCAGTTGTCCGCCGAAAACAAGAGGCACGTGCAACTCTGGATATGGATCCTGCTCCTGAGTAAGCCGCGCTCCCAAGTGCTCCGGGTAGTAGTCGTAGCCGGCGCTCGACTCGGGCCAAACGAGAATGTCGGGATCATGCTGTGCTAAGAAATCGCGCGATATGCCGCGAAGTTTAGCGAGTCGATCTTCCATCTTTCCGTCAAAGTAGTCGTGAAACGGGTCGAGATTGCCCTGGACAAGAGCAAGGCGCAGAGGATTGGACTGCGCAAGCGCTTTGTCCAAGGAGTATAGACGATAACGCCCATAGACAAAGGTCAGGGAAAAGGCAAGCGCAAGCAGCACTGCTTTGCGCACCGCGCCGCTGGCGTTATTCCCGGCCAGTGCTGCGCACCCGTCAACTAATAGTGCTGCCCACCAAAAAAGCAGAAAGCTAATCAGCGCCGGCCCTGCAATATCTGCCGCTTGCGCCAGGATCAAAAACTTCGATTCGGCTTGTCCGAGATACCAGGGAATCAGCTTGGGAAACAATGCTTCAACAGCAAGCCAGGCAAGCGGCAGCGCGAGTGAATGCCTGATCAGAAACTTGCCGCATAAACCACGGTGCACTAAATCAAATACGACAAACTGGAGCGCCGGAAAAACAAAGAGCAGTCCTGCACAAAGAATGGCAAGCGGCAGCGGCATTGCGGAATATACTTGAATAATCTGGGCCAGCCAATGACAGCACACAGCGTGCGCGGCGTACCCCGCAAGATAAAGCTCCCACCACTGCCGGGAAGGCAAAAGCCGGTAAAGCAAGGCAATGCTGAGCGCAAACGCAGCAGCCAAGTAAGCTCCCGCCAGAGTATGGCCGAAGGCATGAGAGAGGCCGAGCAGTGCCCCGGCCGCAACCCATGCGGTTATGCGCAGGACAAGAAAGCTCCTTCGTTTAGGTGCTGCCGCCTCAGAGTTGCCCTGCTTCTTTTTCATGATGCGGCGCAAACTTCTGTTTCGTGCAGCAGCTCTACCGCGAGCCGCGCGAGTTTTTCACCGACCGCTGTTTCATCGCCGGCAACAGCACATGCTCCGGCAGATTCAAACTGCACACGGTGAATCTCATGCCGTGCCCGAATGATTATTTGCGCCTGGGATGCCAACTGGCGGAAGTTGTTGAGCACGTTCATTGTTGCGGCGCGGCTCGGAATGGTAATTACCACTAATCGCGTTTTCTGAAACGGGATTGACTCAAGAATGTCCATATTGCGGGCATCGGCGATTGCGCCGGAAAACCCCAAGGCTTCAGCTTCCTTAAGCTGTTCTAAGTTGAGATCCAAAACAAGAACATGCCTGTTGATCTTGGCCAGTGCTTCGCCTACGGAACGGCCTGCCGGCCCGAAGCCGACAATAACAATTTCGGGAGCGGCAAGCGATCCGCGATTTTTAACAGCAGGGGAACTGTTTTTACCCCCGAAAATCCGCGAAAACGCCAATCCGAAGCTTGCGGAAAGGGGCACTACATAAGGAGTCACAAATAGCGTGACAATGGCGCTGCAGACTAGCGGCAAGTACGTTTCATCACCTAAAACGCCTTTTGTTCGTCCAATGCTGCCCAGCACAAATGCAAACTCACCGACCTGAGCCAGGCATAAGCCTGTGGCCATCGCTGTGCCGGCCAGCCCGCGCAGCGAAATAATGATTGCTGCGGCAATAAGTGCCTTTCCCGCTATAATTGCGCTGCTAATTAGTAGCACCAGCGGCAAGTTTTTGATCATCCACAGCGGATCGGCAATCATTCCTGCGGAGCCGAAGAACAGAGTCATCAGCACAATGCGCAAAGATGATAAGTCGGCGCGAATCTGTGCGGCAAACGGCGAGCCGCCGAGAAACATCCCTGCTAAGAAGGCGCCGAGGGCCGGGGATATGCCGATGCGATGCGCACCCCATGCTGCTCCCAGCCCCGCAACAAAAGCGAGAAGAATACTCAGGTCCCTGTTTCTTTCCCGGGCGAAGCCGCGAAGAGCAGTTTTTACACCCTTATTCATGACAAAGTAGAGCAAAGTGATAAAAGCCGCAGCTGCAGCCGCAGTGATCAACGAGCTGGCCGCAAGCTGCTCTGTATTTTGGTGAGCGGCGGCGAATGATAGGAGCAGCGCCAGCGGAATAACGGCTAGATCCTGGATGAGCAGCACGGCCAGGGATACTCTCCCGTGCGGGCTGTCAAGCTCGCCGTGGTCCATGAGCACTTGCAGCACGGCCGCCGTGCTGCTCAGTGCAATCATTGCGCCAGCGGTTATCGCTTCCCACCGTGAAAGGCCGGCGATCCAGCCGACCAACGCTGCTGCGGCAAGAGTCAGTACGACTTGCAGGATTCCGCACAAAACGCTTCTGATGCCCAGCCCTATCAGCCGTGGCAGCGAAAAGTCCAAGCCCAGACTGAAAAGCAGCAAAGCGATGCCGATTTCCGATATCTGCTCCACGCTGCTCGCGGATGAGATGACATTGATACCGCGCGGGCCGAGAATCATTCCGGCGAGCAAGCAACCGACAAGCGAGCTCTGACCAAAGCGAGCGCACACAGCGCCGAACACGAGTGACAAGCCGAGGAGCTGAACGATATCGAGCAGCAGAACCCAAGACTCCATTATTTCCCCTTTTTCCGGCTTTTCTTCCGGCGTTTAAACTTGGCGGCCAGATGCGACATTTCTGAAATGAAAGCCTGCTCAATCTCCGGCTCCGAACCGGAATGGCCAGCGCACACAATCTGCAATTTTGCTTTAGGCAGCTTTTTTTTCAACCTAAAGGCTTGCGATGGCGGGCAAACAAAATCATACCGTCCGTGAATTATCGTTGCCGGAATATGCTCGATATGATTTGCGTGACGCAGGATATAATTGTTTTCCAGAAAGAAGCGATGATGCATATAGTGCGCTTCGAGCACGGCCAGCGAACGGCTCACCGGACTGTTCAGCAAGCGTTCGATTGTCTTTTTGTTTGGCTTCATGCGCAGGATTTCAGCTTCGTACCTGACCCATTCGGCGGCAAATACGCTGCGTGTGCGCCGGTCCGATGAGCGCATTTTGGCCAGATAATATGCCACCACGTTGCGCTGTTTGCTTTTGGGTACCAGGCTGATGAACCGCTCCCACTGTTCCGGGTAGAAATCCCTGATGCCCCCTTTGAGGTAGTAATCTATTCCTTCTTTGTCCGCAAGAAAGATGCCGCGCAGGACGAGGTGCCGCACTTGTTCCGGATGCGAAATAGCATAGAGCAGAGCTAAAGTAGAACCCCAAGAACCTCCGGCTATAATCACTTTTTTCAGGGAGAAGTGCGCAAGAAGATTTTGAATGTCGGAAACAAGCTTGAATGAGGTGTTGCCTTTAGTTGCCGCAAAGGGCTTGCTTCGCCCGGCGCCGCGCTGGTCAAAGAAAAGCACGTTGAATTTCCGCGGGTTGAAAAATCTTTTGTCGCTGTCATGGAACCCGGCACCGGGACCGCCGTGCAGAAACAGAACCGGAATACCTTTGGGATTGCCATACCGTTCATAATAAAGCCGATGCCCATCGGAAACGGGGAAATAACCTTTCTCGTAGGGCGGCGGTGGGGTTTTCGTTTGAGTCATTTTCCTTTTCCTTGCAACGTCGCTCGTTTTGCGGACCAGCTCACCATAGCTGGTTGTGTAAGAAATGACGGCGGGATCAGGATAGTCCAAAGCCGGTGTCAGCAAAAGAAAAACATTTTCACAAGAAACCGTTTTTTCTGGGAAACGCAAGGATTTCGAGCGCAATATTTGCCGCTGTCAGTCCAAAAATTCCGGTGATCGTCGGCAGGCTGCCGAGAGTGCTTCGCACGCGTCCGCGTTTATAATATTGTTCCTCCGGGCTGCCGTTTTCAATATGCCGGGACTTCGAAGATGTGATCAGTTCCGTGGAGTAAACGCAAGTGAAATCAAGCGGAATACCTCGGCGGCGCAGCCGCCGCCGTAGTACACGCGCGAGAGGGCAGTTGCGCACTTGCGCGAGAGGCCCCGTGCGCACGCAAGCCGGGTCGCGGCGCAGCGCGGCCCCCATCGAAGAAATCAATGGTATGCCGCTCTGGCGCACGGATGCAATCAGATCAGTTTTCGGGTTGAGAGAATCTATCGCATCGATTACCAGGTCGACATTGCGTGAAAGAACTTCCGCAATGCTCCGTTCGTCGATAAAAAGAGGCAGTGCCTCAACCCTGCACCGTGGATTAATTAAGGCGACTCGTTCTCTTGCCGCATCACATTTTCTCATCCCCAAAGTATTATCCAGGGCGTAGAGCTGCCTGTTGATATTGCTGGGCCGGATGATGTCAAAATCACACAGCACCAGCCGGCCGATGCCCGCGCGGGCAAGAGCTTCCACTGCGTAGCTGCCCACGGCGCCGAGCCCAGCTACCGCCACTGACGCCTGTGTCAGGTGCGCGGCGCCCTCGGTGCCGAGAAGTAATCCTATTCTGCTGAAGCGTTCATCCATTATTTCCCCTTGCTTAAACTTTGCACGAGTCTATCTTTCTCCCGTGCCCGTGCCCGTGCCCGTGCCCGTGCCCGTGCCCGTGCCCGTGCCCGTGCCCGGAAGTCACTTAATAGACGCCTTAAGCAGTCTGCGGTTTTTCTTTTTCCGCAATCAAGGGACCGAAGAACCGTTTGCTGTTTTCCCAGATTATTGCACAAAAGTTGTCTAAGGGAAGCCCGCGCAATGCGGCTAGGCCGGCTGCGATCGCGCCAAGATTGGCTGGTGAATTTATCTCACGCTTTGCTTCAGGTGCGAGCTTATGGCTGCGGAATTCGGGCGGTGGCAGGAGATCCGGCGCGTCTGTCTCGATCAGCACGCGGTCAAGCGGAACTCGGCGAAATGCTTCATGGGCCCGCAGCCGGTTTGCGCTGAGCGTGTTTCCGGCAAACGACAGATAAGCGCCGAGATCGAGCAGCGGCTTTATTACTTCGCAGGAGCCTCCAAAGGCGTGAATCAGCAATCCGCAAGGAAGCGGTGGTTCGCTTTTAAGCACTTCGAGCAGCCAATTCCAGGCGCGAAGGCAGTGGACGGAAACAGGAACGTGTAATTTCCTTGCCAGTGCAAGCTGCGCGCGAAAGACTTCTTCCTGTTCCCCTTCGTTGACAGGTTCGCGATAGCGATCAAGACCGATTTCACCAACGCCGCTCTTTGTCTCCTTTACGCGGAGTTCGAGGACATGCAGCCAATTAGCGCTGCGTGGCGAGAGATACCAGGGGTGGACGCCGAAAAATGGGACGATCTGCGGATGCTCGGCCGCAAGGCGGTCGACATCCGGCCAGTCCCGCTCCGATGTCCCATTGCAGACAAAATACCGCACGCCGCTTTGTGCGGCGCGAGTAAGGACTTCATCCAAAAACGGGCGAAGCTCGCTTGACTGCAAATGAACATGGGAGTCCGTAAGGTTTAGCGCGCCGGTGACCATCACGTAATCTTAGCGGAAAAACAAACCCGAAGCGAGAGGTGTGCCTATTCTAAGTTGTCCCGGAGAAAAACAAAAACGGCAGCGAAGGAAAAGTCTTTGAACTCTGGGTGGTCGGCAGCGTTGCGGAAGTATCTAGCCGCAATATCCCACAGTCTTGGGCTGTGAGATCTTACGGCTAGCAGGGTGCTGAAAAACCCGATTTTGGCCAATTTCTTCGTCGCGGGAACTTGCTGCGCTGCTCATTTACAGTAGTAAACTCCGCTGCTCACGATTCCCGTTCGGCGAAAATCGCTTGAGCAGGACAACACATTCTTTACACTTTAGCGACAGGACATAGTTTACACAGGGATAAGATGCTCCACCCACTCACCCCCTAGGGGGTGACGAAAATCTACATCAGTTGAGCCAAGAAGGAAATCCCGCAGCCAGCA
>JAKPSH010000006.1 GCA_029555385.1 Pseudomonadota bacterium | reverse complement strand
CGGCGAGAACCGCGACGTGAAGCGCATCGTGCATGAGGCGATTGCGAAGCACGGCGGGCCGGAAGTTGCCTAACGTCTGAATTCACCGGCGCCGGGACGAGGCGCTGCCGAAGAGGCTAGGTCGCTGCACCGGCGTCCGGTGGAATGAGGTGTTATGTGCTTTTGTCTTCGAGTTGATCAAGGTTGTTTAGGTCTTTAATTACCGGCAAGAAAGCGGAAAAGCTATGAGAAACAGACATTCCAGGCAAAGACTCGATGCCCGCTTGCCCTCTGACTCTATTGGGGAAATAAGCGCTGATTGTCCCGATGATATTAGGGCCATCATTATTGAGTTTACAAAAAACGGGGCCTCCACTAACTCCGCCGATTACCACTCCATCAATGGCGAACTGTTCCAAATGGGCAAAGGTATTGCTCAAGGCTCCGGAAAAGAAGCTCGGTGTAAGAATGCTATGGTCGACAACTTGAGGATACCCGAGCCACCCAAGTTTCGTTCCTATGGGGATTTCACTGGAAAAATCCCACAAGGGGAGACAATTGGTGGGGAGGTTAAGTCCAGATTTATAAAGAAGGATTGCCGCTGAGTCACCTTGTATTTCTTGGTTGAGGTTATCAATGATTCTTCTATGCTCAGGATTGAGGCGAAGAACGTTGCCGTCTTTTTGGTCGAGATATATCGGCTGTTCCCACCCGGCAATGTTAGCTTCTTCAACAACGTGTTTTGATGTTGCTATACAGCATAGGTCTTTATTTTGCCAAAAGACGAAACCAGTTCCCCATTTGTTTTGGGTGCGTATTCGTAAAATATATGGAACTATCTTTGATGCTTCGCTTGACCAATCCATATGGCTCGCCAACTATATGAGAACATAACGTGGAGTTGAGCCGCCGCTGAAAGCGGTCGGCTCGAACGTAGGGTTAGCCATCAACGATGGATCGGAGAAAGACATGAACACTCAAAGATGCGCACGGTGCGGACAGGATTGGTGGGACACCCACGTTTGCCCAAACGCTCCGGTGACCACGACGGCGGCGACCGGAGACATGAAGCCGGTGAGTCTGGAAACGCTGACGCGAGCGATGCAGGAAATTGACATGCTGCCGAAGCCGGACCAGTGGATTGTCGTTGACCCGCAAGGGCGGATGTACAAGGGCACGGTTGAGCGAGTGCTTCCGGTGCTGACCGCAGCGCACCCGCTGTTCAGGACACCGATGGAATTTGGGCCGATCGGGCGCATTGATGGCTAACGCAGAAGTCAGCGGCGCCGGCACGGAGTCCGCTGGACTGCCGGGTTAGGCAACTTTTTAAGGAGAAATATGATGGCAGACAAAGAAGAGCTTCTTGAGCAAAAGAGGCTTTGCGATGCAAAGCTGGCGAAGATGCGGGCAAAACTGACTGAAGCAAAAGCAGACGCTCGATGCAATGGGCGATACATGCAGCCAGCGCATTACGCACAACTTGAATTGAACGTGAAAACGCTGGCGCATCGGTCGCAGGAGATACAGATGCAACTTGGCGCTATGAAGCGTGACAGAACAGCAAACATCAACGATTGCTTCCGTGACGCAGCCGCCAAAGTGTTGCCAGAGAAAACCTTCTTCGTGATTTTGGAAATGGCACATGACATTAAGCGGGCTCGAGAAGTTGCCTAACGCAAAAGTCAGCGGCGTCGGCACGGCGTCCGATTGACTTCCGGGTTATGTTTCTTGGGAATGACGATGGACAACTTGCAAAAAAATACTGACAACGCCACTTTGCCGCCAGTGCTTGATGCATGTTGCGGAAGCCGGATGTTCTGGTTTGACCGTAAAGACCAGCGAGCGACCTTTGTGGACAAGCGCCGGGAGCGCCACACGCTGCCAGATGTTTCGAGCAAGGGCGGTTCGCGGGAACTTGTGA
>JAKPSH010000003.1 GCA_029555385.1 Pseudomonadota bacterium | reverse complement strand
CCTTCACATCGCCGAGCGCCACATCGTTCTTGCTCGGACGCATGAGAAGAAAGGGAACAACAAGCAGCACGAGAAGCGCTGCGAACATGGCTAACGTCAGGTAAGGACGAGCCGAGACCATACTCCATGACTTGCGCAGGTTCATGACATCACTCTCCACGATGAAACCCCAAAACGAGCCAGGACAGCACGCGCCGTCCTGGTGGTAAATCCGGTGAGTCCCGGTAACATCAAAAGAGGTCCGCACTACTGCTGCGATAGTAATGGCGTCGAAAGCTGGAAGTTAATCCGCTCTAGGGTACGCCGGGATGGCGTGCCCGGACGCCGCATCGCCGATGCGGCATCCGAACTGCGCAAATTTGCTCACGGATGAGCAATTTAGCGCGCTATAACAGCTAGAGCAGTGTGCACAAAGACTACACGGCTCACCTCAGGCGAGTCCTTGTTTCTCGCTACACCATAAGTCAAACTGCTCTAGTCCCGGCCCGATACAGCAAACTGCGGGTTCTAAAGGAACAACAAAGAAGAAAGCAGAATAGCAGAAATTGACACACAAACAAGATGCGGGAACTAAAGCTTAATGTTTTTAGTGCCTTAGGGAGAGCATGGCTGGTTCGTCTTGTCGCAAAACGAACAATAATGCCGCGAACCATGCAGTGCGGATTTGGCAAGTAAGCTGAAATAAACAGACGTCGGAGGAAGCGGCCTTCTGTGCCTCCTCGGGAAAATACTCCTCCGACGTTTGGGTCACGCGACAGTTTGGACGCTTTCGGGCGCGCCGACTTCGATCGGCACGGCGATACCGCGCTCGAAGAAGCTCGACTGTAAGCGCCGCACAAGGTCCGGGAAGCCTCCGTTGGCCGCGACCTTGGCGTAGGCCAAGGCAACGAACTTTTCGAGCTGCCGCTGATCTTCATCACTCCATTCCTGCCAGCTTAGGGCTCCGCCCATTGCGTACTTGCCGAGCTTGGCAGCAATCTCAACCGCCCGCTCCAACAAGCCGTTTCGCTCGTGCGCATCTGCCACCTGAGCCCTAATCTCAGCGATCTCCTCGATCATTGAGATGCCTGCCGGTGGTGCGCAAAAGGTCAATAAAGACAGTCGAGGCGGCACGACACGAGGCCCCGGCCTCCAGCAGCGCGGAATTACGGCGATCAGCTCGAACAACGTGTCGAGCTGATCGGGATCAAATCTGTGTGTCATGGCATGACTCCTTTGCCACGTGCTAAGAAAAGGTGATTGAAATCGTTGGAAGACACGGAGGGAAACAAACCTCTCAGGACAACCCTTAAAGGCCGCTTCCCCCTTGCTGGCGGAGAATAGTCAGCGAGGGAAAGCTTATTTCAGCTCACTCGAACGGACATCGTCTCAAAGAACTCGACAGACGAACTACGAAACGAGCACAGCACCAAAGTCGTGCTGGAAACGACAGTAATCTGCTTCAATAAATCAGCAGAACGCTCAAGCACTTAAGTTAACAGAAAAATTCAAGAAAGAATAGTCCTAACGAGTGCTTTTAGTGAGAAAAACTATCCAGCGTAATAACGAGGTCTTACCAAGCGGCAGTTTAAAACATACAAAGCCGTATGATTTTTTATGGAAAAAAGTAATTGTTGAAATGTATTTTAGAAATGCTAGCGGCTCAGCGAAAACGGTTTATTTCATCGCGCAGCTTCATTGCTTCACACCGGGCCGCTTCAGCGAAGTCTTTGCCGGAACTCGCATAAATGATGCCCCGTGAGGAATTGATCACCATCCCCGTTCCGGCTCTGTCCTTGCCATTGCTCACGGCAGCCTCGACATCGCCTCCTTGGGCTCCGACCCCCGGAACCAGAAAGGGCACATCCGGCGCTATCTCGCGCACCTCGGCAAGCTCCTTAGGGTAAGTCGCACCGACAACAAGCATGGCATTGCCGCGTGAATTCCATTTCTCCGAGACTGTCATGGCAATATGTTGATAAAGCGTCTGCGTGCCAACCCGTAAATCCTGAAAATCCTTAGCCCCAGGATTGGACGTCCGGCAGAGAAGCACCACCCCCTTATCCTCATACCTAAGAAAAGGCTCAACCGAATCAAAACCTAAGTAAGGGTTTACCGTCACGGCATCAGCTCCATAACGAATAAACGCTTCCTGAGCATACAGCTCCGCCGTCGCCCCGATATCACCGCGCTTCGCGTCGAGGATTACCGGAATGCCGGGATACTTATCATGGATATAGCTAATAGTAGCTAAAAGCTGGTCTTCTGCCGCGCGCGCGGCATAATAAGCAATCTGCGGCTTAAATGCGCACACCATTTCGGCTGTCGCGTCAACTATCGCTTTATTGAATTCGAATATTGGCCGCTCAGCACTAAGCAAATGCACGGGGATTTTTTTAAGATCTGTGTCCAAACCAACACAGACCAGCGAATTCTGCCCCGCCCACGCATCTTCCAGCATTTTCCGGAAACTCATCTATCGCCTCCTTTTCCTTTCCAGAGCAACTCAGCCAACTCCGCAAACATTACACGAAACCCGGTAGTCAAATAGCCAATTTTTGTCTCCTTCCGCCAGCCCGAGCTGTCATGTTTTGCCACCTATTGCACTTATCGCAAGCAATCTAAAGACTTACCAAGCCCAATAGGTAAAGTGTCAAATATTGTCACCTTGGCACATTTACTGCTCACATTCTCGGGAATCTGTTTGTAGGTAGTGGATGTTATGTCGAGTCATGTAGGCGAGCTGTTAGTCCAAAACGGCCTAATCGATAAAGCCCAGCTTGAACAGGCTGTTCAACTGGCGAAATCAAACGGCGGACTGATCAACTCCGCAGTGGTGAAGCTCGGCTACATCGAGGAAGCCGAGCTCGTCGCGCTGCTCAGCCGCCAGTACGGACTTCCCGTCGTTCAGCTTGACGAGTATCAAATTGAACCGCGCGTTGTAAGCCTCGTTCCGCAAGCGCTCGCCATTAAGCACCACCTGCTGCCGCTGGAGCTAAACGGCACAACGCTGACCACGGCAATGGTTGACCCATCGAACATCACGGCGCTCAATGATATAAAATTCATTACCGGCTATGATATTCGCGTTGTTCTTGCTGCGGAAGCAGACATCAAGAAACACATTGAGAAGTTTTACGACAGCGATATTTCCTACGATAATCTCTTCCGGGGCATGGATGAGGATGATGTAGAAATCCTTTCTAATGCCGAAGAAGTCGATCTTAATGCCCTTGAAAAAGCGACCGAAGACGCACCGGTCGTTAAACTGGTCAACGCCATTCTCACTGATGCCATCAAAAAAGGCGCTTCCGACATTCATCTTGAACCTTACGAAAAGACTTTCCGCGTGCGCTTCCGTATTGACGGTGTGCTTTATGAAATCATGAAGCCGCCCTACAAGCTGAAGAACGCCATCATTTCCAGAATAAAAATCATGGCGGATCTTGATATTGCCGAACGGCGTCTGCCGCAAGATGGCCGGATCAAGCTGAAACTGGGCAACCGGCGGGAGATGGACTTCCGCGTCAGTGTGCTGCCCAGTTTGTTCGGTGAGAAAGTTGTCCTTCGTTTGTTGGATAAATCGACGCTGCAAACCGATATGACGAAGCTCGGCTTCGACGAACAGCAACTGCAAGTTTTCAAGGAAGCCATTGACAAGCCTTTCGGCATGGTTCTCGTTACCGGCCCGACAGGGTCTGGAAAAACTACGACGCTTTATTCAGCCCTTTCTGAGTTAAATAAAGCGACGGTGAATATTTCCACCGCCGAGGATCCCGTTGAGTTCAACCTCTTCGGCATCAACCAGGTGCAGATGCATGATGATATCGGGCTGAACTTCGCGGCGGCTCTTCGCTCTTTCCTGCGGCAAGACCCGGACATCATCATGGTTGGCGAAATTCGCGACTACGAAACTGCGGAAATTGCGATTAAAGCATCACTAACCGGACACTTGGTTCTCTCGACGCTGCACACAAACGATGCTCCCTCAACAATTAACCGGCTTTTGAACATGGGCATCGAACCATTCCTCGTCTCTTCTTCGATAAACATTATTGTCGCCCAGCGGCTTGCCCGGCGCATTTGCGAAAACTGCCGGGAGCCGGTGGATATCAGTCCTGATGTGCTGGTCAGCGTCGGCATCTCTGCCGCCGAGGCAAAACATGTCCGGACTTACCACGGTATGGGCTGCCAAAAGTGCAGTTCGACCGGCTACAAAGGACGCATCGCGCTATATGAAGCGATGCCAATGACAGAAGAATTGCGTGAGTTTGTGCTTAACGGCGCCTCATCTGCGGAGATCAAACGGGAGGCGATCCGTCAAGGAATGAAGACCCTGCGCATGTCCGGGTTGGCTTACTTAAAAGCCGGAGTCACCACACTGGAAGAGGTGCTGCGGGTAACGGCGACTGATTAGCAGTTGAGAAAACGGGAGAGCTTGTTATGCCTGTCTATACATGGGAAGGGAAAAACAGCAAAGGACAGCGCGTTAAAGGACAGATGGAAGCGGCAAGTCCGCAGCAAGTCTTTAATGCGCTGCGCGGTCAGCGCATCAACCCGAACATCAAGCGCATTCGTGTAAAAGGCACGGGGCTGCAAAAAGAAATCAAAATCCCCGGATTCGGCCCGAAGGCAAAGATTAAAGATGTTGTCGTCTTCACGCGGCAGTTTGCCACAATGATTGACGCCGGCTTGCCGCTGGTCCAGGGCTTGGATGTTCTCGGGCGCCAGCACCAAAACCCGGCAATGCGCCGCTGCCTCACTGATGTTCGCGAGCAAGTCGAAGCAGGCACTACCCTCGCTGAAGGCTTGGCGCGCCATCCCCGCGTCTTCGATGATCTCTTTGTCAATATGGTTGCCGCGGGTGAAACCGGCGGTATCTTGGACATCATTCTGGAACGCCTCGCCGCTTATCTGGAAAAGATGGATCAGCTCCGGCGGCAAGTAAAAACGGCGATGATTTACCCGGCTGTCGTTGTCGCCGCCGCGGTTATCGTGACGGCCATTCTGCTTATCTTCGTGATACCAACATTTGCCGACATGTTCGCTGATTTCGGTGCGGCACTGCCTGCACCAACCCGTCTCGTTCTGGCAATTTCCGACTTTGTTGTGGCTTACTATCCCGTGATCTTTTCCGGACTCTTTGCGTTCATCTGGCTCTTCCGGCGCTTCGCCCGCACCGATCGCGGCAAAGAGGTCATTCACCCGCTGCTGTTAAAACTGCCGATCTTCGGCGAGATTATCCGTAAAGTCGCGGTTGCCCGCTTCACCCGGACACTCGGAACCATGCTCAGCTCCGGAGTGCCGATTCTGGATGCGCTGGCCATTTGCGGACGAACCGCCGGCAATAAGGTGGTGGAAAAGGAAGTAACCCTCGTACGCGTCAGCATCAGCGAAGGAAAATCCATCGCCGAACCATTAATGGATTCGCTGATCTTTCCACCGATGGTTGTGCAGATGATTCATGTCGGCGAGACCACCGGCGCACTTGATGCCATGCTGAGCAAGGTGGCAGATTTTTACGAAAGTGAGGTTGAAAACGCAGTTACTGCAATGAAGCAGCTCATCGAACCACTGATGATCTTATTTCTTGGAACTCTGGTAGGTGGACTGGTTGTGGCGATGTATCTGCCGATCTTTAAGCTCGGATCGGTCATTCAGTAACACACTGGATAGGAATAGTAAGACAAGAAAGCAGTATTGTTTATGGAGTCGCCGTTAAAACAAACCTGGCTGCAGCAGAAGCAAAGGGCACTGCGCGAAACCTTTATACGCATCTTTGATGCTCCGTGGCCATCGCTCTTGCTGCCGCCGCCGGTAGCCGAGAATGCTGACAAGCTTCGCGCGACGTTGAGCAAACTGATTCTGATGAGAGTTCTTGTGCTTTCGGTTTTGCTCGGAACAAATACCTGGGCGCTGCTTGTCCGCGGGGGCGGCAAAGCGAGCGCAAAAATTGTCTTTGGCTCGATCGCCTTGATCTATATCGTTTCACTGCTGAACGCTCTCTGGCTCCGCGCCAGCAAACAGCCGCGCACTTGCGGCTACATACAGCTTGTAGTTGACGTACTGCTTGCGACCCTGGCGATTTACGTTACGAATTCTGTGGTCTCGATTTCGCTTTACCTTCTCGCCATTGTCGGAGC
>JAKPSH010000291.1 GCA_029555385.1 Pseudomonadota bacterium | reverse complement strand
AGCGCAAGTTATCCTTGTCGCTGCCGGAGATTAGGCGAAGCCGCAGGATAAAGAGATTCTTATCGGCGGTGCTGGCCGAACGCCGCAGTGTTAAGAATTACAGCTAACAGGGAGCGGCGGTACGAAATCTCTGACGTTTGGCGAATATTAAACAGAGCAGGCTGCTCAAGTATGCGCCGGCAATCAGTAATATTAGGTTGCGGTGCCCGATCGCCATGCCCAGATACTCGCTGAATCCGCCAATCATTGCACCAACAAGATTGGCGCCCAATGAAAACGCGGGAGCGGAAGAGTCGCGAAAAGTGACAGAAAAAATCAGCCCGGCAAAAAAGACTGGGAGCGGTACGATCAGCAGGACCCAGGATACTCGCTGCCAAAAACTCATCATCAACACCGCATCTTGAGGCACTAAATAGACGGGCAAGAGAGAAGCCAAGAGCAGCAAGTAAAGCCAGGCATTAACTTTCTTGAGCGCTCCGGCAATGTAGTTGGCTGCGAGCACCATTAGCAGCACGCCAGCCACGACGATCATTGTTACCAGCCAGGTTGATCCAAAATACAGGCAGCAGTTCGTGATCGCCGAGGTTTCGAGCAGCAAGAAACCTACGCCGAGGAAAAGAAAATGCCACCCATAAGAGCCAAATCTCTCGCTGCGCAAGGTCAAGACACTTGTCACGGAAACCAGCAATAACAGGGTAATCACAAACAGATAATCGGATGGGATAGTGCGGCGTGACAGATACAAGTAGGGCCAGTCGTCAGTCGGAACTACGCTTTTTGCTGCCTGCAGCTTCGCCGGGGAAGGTTCGATGCGGATAAAATCTCCGATAGCGGGCGGGGGAGGTGAATGCTGACCTCGCGCAACTGCGAGTAGTATCGATCCTTCATGTGCGTAGACATACGGGGTTTGGCCGGTTCCTTCTTTGACCATGGCGAAGAGCTTATGGGAAAGCCAGTCTGCTCCGGCCACAAACGATATCGCGAGCCAACCCTGTTCATTAAGCAGATTGAAGGCTGAGCGAATGCTCTCCGCAGTATAAATATAGCCGTCCAGACGGATATTGCTCATATGGCTGAATAGCGCCTGAGAATCAAGCCAGCCAAAGACAATAATATCGTATTTTTCCAATGCCCGGCGCAGAAAGGCCCGGGCATCATCCGTATGGACGGTCACGCGGGGATCGTCATATACCCCGGAAGGATTGAACTGGTGCGACAGCTTGACCAGCATCGGGTCGATTTCGACAGCGTCGACATGCTCGGCTCCATTTAAAAGCGCGGCTTCGACATCGGTTCCGCCGCCCGCCCCTAGAACTGCGACCTTCTTGCGGTGCGCGCTAACCAGGTAAGGGAAGTCGTATTTATAGCTCGTCGAGCGGACGAAGTCTTTTGATAAGGGATTTGTATAGCGCAGCGGATTAATCGTCATGTGCGGTTGATAAAAGTCCTGATTCACGTTGACGATATACACTGGCGGATTATTAATCGTACGGATGTTGTTTTCCGGCTTAGTTACTAAAGGCAAAGCCCGGCTGTAAATGTTCGTGGCAGCGTTTTCTCGTTGGCCGGCATCCGCCGGAATATCGTAGCGGCGTATCGTAATATGGTAGTATGGGGACCAGAAGCCAGTTTCATTTGTCCTGAGCATTACGATCATTACCCCCGCAAACAGCAGGCTCTGCCACCACCTGTGTTGGCGCTCGGTCAGGATCAGAAAAATGACGATCACGATCGCCAATCCGGCAAACGGGGAGAAAAAAAGAAATGAAAACAGCCCAAAAATAACAGTTCCACAAAGACTGCCGCCTAAATCCCATGCGTAGGCGCGCAGGGGCGGCATTGTTTGAAAAAGCTTTCCGATTTGCTGACCTAACGGCACAAATACCGCGGCGTTAAACACAAACACCGCCGTTATGATTAAGTAGCTCGTTAAATGCGCATAGGCGGCATTGAAACGTCCCTCAGTGGAGCTGCCTGGCAGGTCAGCGTTCCGGCAAGCCAGCAAAACGAACAGATAAACAAGCATCAGTAATGGAAACCAGTGAAAAAGCCGGATTCTCCGGCGGGCCAGCATCGCGCCGATTCCAAGACCTAAAAACGAACTAATGAGCATTAAGTTGGCGTAGTACGCGACAAGGCGGATAATGGACGGAGCCCACCGGATAACCATTAATTCGAAAAACAGCGCGGTGAAAGAGACGGCAAAAAGGCGCCAAGCTGGGTGACCGCAAGCTTTTTCAGTATGAGCAGCATCCAGGCTGGCGTTGGCGGAAATCATAAAAATCACAATTCGGTCTCGCCGCAGATTCTGTGGAGATTGGCAAGCTCAAAGAAGAAGGCCTGAGACCTCAAACCATAGTCCTTAGACTAAGAGCGCTGAAAAAGGTTATCCTTTGTAAATTGAAGTTGTCAACGTGTTTGGCGGAGCACGAACGGAAATACGTGCCGTCAATCTCGCCGTTGCTGCCGAAGCGCTGCGAAAGCGGATGCCACCCGGTCAGATAGGAGATTATTGCGGATATCGCAAGCCAGAGAAGGATAAATAACGCCGCAAATGATTCTGACCGCATAGCGAACTGCATATTTTCCGCTGGCTAGTCCTAAAATGAGCGAATAAATCTGCCGCAGCCGGAATTCGCCCTGAAAGTCGTTGAATGGCGCATGCTTTTTGCATCACGCGGGTGAAAGCAGAAGTCGCGCATGGGCGGTGGAGAGTTTGACGCTGCTGTGCGCTAGATGCGCGCCGCCGCCCGCCTACAGAACTCGGCTTGCAGGAACCGGAGATGCTTCACTGCACAAGGCAGCACGGCAATCCGATTTCCTGCGGCGGGCCCGCTCCACCCCCGCCCCGGCGCATACGGTTAAGCCTTCAGCGCCCGGCAGCGTCAAACTCTCCACCGGCGTCTAACCGGAGCAGGTACGCTGCTGCCTCTCTTGGTCGTATTTCACATTTCTGAATACCTGGATTTTCTGCGCTGCTTCAAGTGCGGGAGAAAGTGCAAACGCGTCTAAGCCGCCCTTTCGCCGCAGCACGTCTTTTAGAACAGATCAAAAACCCGGCACAACCCTTTGCCAACCGCAGCGCGTCGCCCGCATTGATTCATCGCCATTGGTCTGGACTACTGGGCGGGCGACAGCGAAGGAAGGCAAAGGGTTGTGCCGGGTAAGAAAGGCCACACCTTCAGCACCCGGCAGCATCGCTCTGGGCGAAGCCTTTGGACCTCACGGCTAAGGCAAAAGTTATTCGCTTATTTCAAGGCTAGTCCTTGGTCTGAATAGCTTCAATTTTCCCGATTGCTCCGGCGCTGATGTTGGCCGCATTGGCTTCGTCTGTGTCAATGTGCATCGACAGATGATAGTCCGGGTTTACGCGCACGAGCACATCGCCAAACACCAGTTCGCGGTCACCTTCAATACGGACACGTACTTTGAACTTGTCGCGCAGGCCAAACTTTAGCGCATCGTCCGGAGTCATGTGAATATGGCGCAAAGCGCAAATCACGCCCCGCGGGATGTCCGCACTGCCTGCCGGGCCCTCCAGTGTGATTCCCGGAGTATTTTCCAAATCACCCGATTCGCGAATCGGTGCATTGATTCCCAGTTTAAACTGTTCGGTCATTGAGATTTCGACCTGAGTCTCCCGGCGTGCCGGTCCGAGGACGCGCACCCGCTCTACTTTTCCTTTGGGGCCGACGAGATTAACGGTTTCCCGGCAGGCATATTGACCGGGCTGTGACAAATCGTGCACAGGCGTGAGCCGGGCGCCAGTTCCATAAAGTGCCTCGACATGCGCTTGCGACAGATGCACGTGATGCGCCGATACTTCAACCGGCACGGGGGTCTCTTGTTGGGCGCGGATTAGCGCGCTGATGTAGCCCGAGGCCACTGTGTGCAGTGTTTCGCGGGCAATCATGCGCTCCTCATCGGCCGGAACGACGAGCACCCGCACGCGGGCGTCAGGGGAGGAGATGTCATGAATACCCGCGAATCCATCGATAGCCAGATTCCTCTGCTCGTCAATAACGATCCCCATGTATTCGAGACCTTGGCAGACCAAACTCCGTACGCCCGCAGAGCCTTGTCCAATGCCGCCGGTGAAGATCAGTGCGTCAATGCCCTGCATCGCGGCGACGTAAGCGCCGATGTACTTGCGCGTCTGGTAACAAAACGCTTTGAATGCAAGCAGCGCCCTGTGGTTGCCTTGGTGTGCGGCCGCTTCGATTTCGCGCATATCATTTGAGATTCCGGAAATGCCCTTCAGTCCGCTTTGATAGTTAATCAGCGTTTCCAGATGATCAAGACACGCTCCCTCTGAACGCATTAAGTAAAGCAGGATTGCCGGGTCGATATCGCCGCTGCGCGTGCCCATAATCAATCCCTGCGTCGGAGTAAATCCCATCGTGGTATCAATGGACCGTCCATGATCCACCGCACAGAGCGAAGCACCGTTGCCAAGATGGCAGGAGATGATTTCCAGTTCATTGAATGAGCGTTTGAGAAATTCGGCTGCGCGAAGGGATGCGTAAAGGTGGGAAGTTCCGTGAAAGCCGTAGCGCCTGATCTTCTTTTCTTTGTACAATTCGTAGGGCAGGCCGTACATGTAGGCATAAGGAGGAAGTGTGTGGTGAAAACCTGTATCAAAAACAGCGACATGCGGTACGTGCGGGAACAAGTTTTGCGCTTCCCTGATGCCGGCGAGGTTAACCGGATTGTGCAGCGGCGCGAGGACTGAGGCGTCTTCGATTGCGCTGATTACCTCTTCGTCGATAATAACAGGTGTGTTTAGCCGGTCTCCGCCATGCACCACCCGGTGGCCGACGGCGCTTATTTCCTGGGGCCCGCAGATAATGTTAAATTCTTTTGTGGTCAAAGCATCAATCATAGTGCTGAATGCTGCTGAGAGATCGGCCTTGCCGGGAGGAACTTTTAAAACTTTTTCCTCGGTTCCGAAACGCAAGATGTGCTTGGCGGCTTCTGTGCCCAGACGTTCGATCGCGCCGCGAAATACCCTGGTTGGATCGGCGGTATCAAATAAGGTGTACTTTAACGAGGACGATCCGCAATTAATCACCAGTATTTTTTCCGGATGGGCTGTCTTAAGCTGAAGCCCGTAAGGATCTCCGCTCTTGCGCAGCGCTTCAGCCTGCAGTTCGTGAGCGGATGCCCAGGAACGTGTTCGCTCAGTGATCGACTGAGCGAAATAGCGAATCGCCGGAGGATGAGCGACGAGCACCGTAGCAAAGAATTCCTGGGGAATAAGCACGGCGGTGCAGCGGGTAATGCCGACGATATTGGCAATCGTCTTGTTCCCGGTCATCAGTGAAATTTCACCGAAAATATCTCCGGCACGAAGCGGCCACAAATGCACAGATCTCCCCGAGCTGTCGGTGACGGAAGCTTCAGCTTCTCCCTGGAGCAGGACTCCCAAAAAGCGCGCGTCCTCACCGCACTCCATAATTGCTTCCTTGCCTTCGAATGTCGTTACGCGCGATTTCTCGATAAGTTCCCCGAGGCGCTCGGCTGGAAAATCTTTAAACAGTGCGACTCGATTTTGAAGGAAAGCAAGAATTGCGGACTTTTCCATGATCGATCCCAGGTATTAATAATGCAGCGAGTGTTATTGATGAAATACCATGCTTACTTCCCCATTAAAACGTACAGTTTGTCCGCTTGTGGCAACCCGCTGCGGGCTGGATGCTGTAACACCCTGCTGTATTACTATTGCGGCAGTTGAAGCTGTCTTGTCCCTAAGGTTCCCTAGCCGTTTGATTTAGCGCAACGGCAGTCGGAAATCCTGGAGGTGCAGAGCTGGTGCGATAATGCAATCCTTTAGTCTTGCCTGCAAGGCGATATGGAGGAGAGAACAAAGGAGAATGCTTATGCAAGTGATAGATGTGATGACAGAAGATCCGGTCTGCTGCACTCCCAGCTCTAAAATTGGTGATGCCGCGCGATTGATGGCGGATAATGATTGCGGAGTGCTGCCGGTGGTTGAAAGTTTGGAATCGCGAAGGCTCGTTGGTGTAATTACTGACCGCGATATTTGCTGCCGTGTGGCTGCCGAGGGCAAAGACGCAGAGCGGATGACTGTCCGTGAAGCTATGTCAACGCCGGTGGTGACGATGAGCCCGGATGCTGATTTGGATCGTTGCTGCAAGGTAATGGAGGAAAATCAAATCCGCCGTGTGCCGGTAGTCGATCGCAACCACATGTGCTGCGGCATCGTGTCGCAGGCGGATATCGCGCGCGAAACCGGGATGAATATTTCCGGAATGTTAAAGCATATCTCGGAGCCGACCGGCATGAGTCTCCGGCACAGTATGCGCTAACCGGGATATCCTTTCAGCTTGCAGTTTGTTAATGGTGAATGCTCTGTTGCGCACTTAGCTGCGGCCGCAGAGCATTCACCTTTTGCGCCAGGGAGTCCGTGGGATGGCGGCGTGCCTTCAGCGCCCGGCAGGGTCGCTCTGGGCAAAGCCTCTGGACCGCACAGCCGAGGCAAGACTTGTTCGCTTATTTCAGCGTCCTGCTGGAGATTATTTTGCCTTCAAGAGCACAAACGATCTCATTGCCCCGCCGGTTTCAAAAACACCGTAGCGAGCGGCGGAAGCACGAGACTTAGCGAATGCGGCCGGCCATGTGCGCCCTCGTCAAGTGCGCAGATTGCGCCGCCGTTTCCGATTCCGGAGCCCCAATAGCACTCCGCATCGCTGTTCAAGACTTCCTGCCAGAGGCCCCCTTGAGGCACGCCCAGCTTGTAGCCTTCGCGCACTACCGGTGTGAAGTTGCATACTACGACCATGCAGTCTGAGCGGTTTTCTGCGTAACGCACGAGGCTGAGGATGCTTTGCTGATAGTCGTGGCAGTCGATCCATTCAAAACCCCGCCAATCGTGGTCTATTTCATGGAGCGCGGGCTCGCGTTGGAGCAAATAATTCAAGTCTTTCAGCCAAAGCTGAATTCCCCGGTGATTGGGCCACTGGAGAAGCTCCCAGCGCACTTCGCGCTCGTTCGACCACTCTTCCCACTCGCCGATTTCGGAGCCTTGAAAGAGAAGCTTCTTGCCCGGGTGTCCGTAAATGTAACCAAGGAAGCAGCGCAAATTGGCAAACTTTTGCCAGTCATCGCCCGGCATCTTGCCGAGAAGAGATCCTTTGCCGTGGGTTACTTCGTCGTGCGAGAGCGGCAGGATAAAGTTCTCATGAAATGCATAGAGCATACTGAACGTCAACTGATTATGATGATAGGCCCGGTGAACCGGCTCCTTGTTCATGTAGCTCAGCGTATCGTTCATCCAGCCCATGTTCCACTTGAAGCCGAAGCCGAGACCACCCATTGATGTGGGGCGCGATACCATAGTCCATGCCGTAGACTCCTCCGCAACAGTGAATGCGCCGGGATGGCGTTCATAAATGAGTTCATTGAGCCGCCGCAAAAACGAAATCGCCTCGATGTTTTCCTTGCCGCCGAACTGGTTCGGCAGCCAATTTCCATCATGGCGTGAATAATCGAGATAAAGCATGGAGGCGACGGCATCAATGCGGATGCTGTCGATATGATATTTATCGAACCAGAACAATGCAGACGAAAGCAGGAAGTTTGCAACTTCAGTGCGTCCGAAGTTAAAAATGTTTGAGCCCCAATCCGGATGAAAGCCCAGCCGTTCGTCTTCGTGCTCATAAAGATGCGTGCCGTCGAAATAATGCAGGCCATGATTGTCGCGTGGAAAATGCGCCGGCACCCAGTCGAGAATCACGCAAATACCGTGCTGATGCAGCTTATCGACTAAATACATAAAATCCTGCGGCGTGCCGAAGCGGCTCGTCGGCGCAAAATAGCCGATTGTCTGGTAGCCCCAGGACCCGTCAAACGGGTATTCTGTGATGGGCATCAACTCGACGTGGGTGAAACCCATTTCGTTCAGATATTTGGGGAGTTCTTCGGCAAGCTCCCGGTAGCTGAGCGAATACCAGCTTGGATGGCGTTTCCACGAGGCGAGATGCATTTCGTAAGTGCACATCGGCTCCTTATACCAGTTGCGCTTCGGGCGATTGTGCAACCAATCGCTGTCGCCCCACTCATAATTATTAATGTTCCATATCCGAGACGCGCTCTTTGGCGGCTGCTCGGCGTAAAAGGCGTAAGGGTCGGCTTTTTCTACACGGTAACCGTTGTGTTTGCTCTCAATGAAATACTTGTAGCAGTCTCCTTCTTTGGCGCCGGGAACGAACCCTTCCCAAATCCCGGAGTCGCCGATGCAAACTAGCTTATGTTGAAAAAAATCCCAATTATTAAAGCAGCCTGTTACTGTTACTAAATGCGCGTTGGGCGCCCAAACGGCAAAACGCACGCCATCCTGGCCTTGATAGCGGCATGGATGAGCACCGAGTTTTTCATAACTTTGGTAATGTGTGCCCTGGCGAAACAGGTATTGGTCATACTCAGTGATGAAAATATTCTTGTCGTGGCTCACTTTCCCTCCCGGCATAAGTGCGTGAATCGAATAAGCGTGCAGGAAACTGCCGAACCTTAAGGCTGGCCATACTGCTACACCTTTATGTTTTTTTCCACCGGTTCCTCCCAGCAAAGAATGCGGTTATGCCGCTGCTGTCGCATACCTTTCAGCTATGATAAGATTTTTCATACGCTGCAAAATTTTAAGGGAAACATCAGATGAACACGATCCCCGAATATATTGACGGTAATTGTCTCAATATCGCCGGATATGAACCGCAAATTGGTCAGGCAATAGAGGGCCGCTGCGGTAAGGCACTTTATCTCCCTGAATGTGGAATTGATTTTGGCAGCATTAGAAGCGCGTGCTGTGTTGCGCTTCATATGCACCAGCCGCTGATACCCGCAGGCGGAGGAGATTTGCGTAGTGCTGATATTATCAGCAATCTCCAAAATATGTTTGAGAATCCGGGTATCGGGGATAATCACAATGCGTCGGTATTTCATAATTGCTATAAGCGCATGGGGTGGATCATTCCTGACTTGGTGAATCAAGGTAAGCAGCCCCGCATCATGCTCGAGTACTCCGGCACATTGCTCCACGGAGTGCGCAAAATGGGTCTGCACGATGTGATTGATCATTTGCGCACGATTACTTGCGAATCGGATTACCGCAGGTGTGTTGAATGGCTCGGCTGTCCTTGGGGCCATGCGGTGGCGCCGTCGACGCCAGTACAGGATTTCCGGCTGCACGTTATCGCGTGGCAGCATCACTTTGCGGCGCTTTTTGGGCTCGATGCGCTCCGGCGGGTCAAAGGTTTTTCGCCTTCTGAAATGGCGCTGCCGAATCACCCTGATGTGGCCTACGAATTTGTGCGGACGCTTCGTGAGTGCGGCTTTGAATGGGTCTTGGTGCAGGAGCATACGGTGGAACTTGCCAACGGTTGGGGGGTGCAGCAGCGTCATCTTCCGCACCGCCTGGTTTGCCGTAATTCCCGCGGAGAGGAGGCAAGCATCGTTGCACTGATCAAGACGCAGGGAAGTGACACCAAGCTTGTTGGCCAGATGCAGCCCTATTTCGAGGCACGCGGGCTTTCCCGGGTTGACCTGGCGGGAAAGTCAGTTCCGCAAATTGTCACCCAAATTGCTGACGGGGAAAACGGCGGCGTGATGATGAACGAGTTTCCGCCGAAATATAATGAAGTAGTTAATCAGGCAAGCGGCAGCGATGTTCCTCTGGTAAACGGCAGCGAGTACTTGGAGTATCTATTTGCGCTGGGCATCAAGGAAGAGGATCTGCCGGTGCTCCAGCCGATTAAGCAGCAGCAGCTTTGGGAGCGTTTTTCGCCGGGTGATGGCAGCGACCGGCTGGATGCTGTGATTAACGAACTAAAGCAGCAAGATCACCGCTTTCATATGGAAGGCGGAAGTTGGACCAATAATATTTCTTGGGTAAGGGGATACGAGAACCTGCTTGGACCGATGGATAAAGCGAGTTCGTTGTTCAACGAGAAAGTGCTGCGCGGAAACATTCCCAACAATGACAATCGCTTCCGTACTGCGCTCTTCTTGCTGATGACAGCGCAGACAAGCTGCTTCCGTTACTGGGGTCAGGGGCAGTGGACCGACTATGGCCGGGAGCTTTGCCGGCGGGCTGAGGAATTTATCAACAGGATTTAAAGATGTTTGTTTTTCCTCAAATTGTTGAGCGCGGGGGTAGATGCCTTTATTGAAATGCATGTTTCTCCCGCGCTGTTTCTGTACGCTGGTCTTATGCATTTTGTGCTCAGGTTTTGTCGGTTTTGCGCCGTGCCTGCCGGTTTTCGCGGATACCGGCAACACCATCGGTTTTATTGCTCCGCTGACCGGGCCAACGTCGCGCTACGGTCTTGCTGCGCAGAACGGTGTCGCGCTGGCTCGCGAAGACGGCGGTGAGCCTCCGTTCAGGATTATATGGGAAGATGATGAGTTTAAGCCACTGCGTTCGGCTGCGGCATTCAGGAAGTTGTGGCAAATTGACCGCGCGAAGTTGGTAGTAGTTCTTGGTTCTCCTCCATCCAATGCCGTGGCTCCGCTTGCTGAGGCGGCGAGTGTGCCGCTTCTTGCTTGGGCGAGCGATGAACAGGCCGCTCAAGGCAGGCGCTGGGTTGTGCGGCTGATTCCCAGTGGAAAACGCCAAGGACGGCTGCTGGGTGAAGAGGCCCGGCGCAGGGGTTATCGGAGAATTGCTGTAGTTACTTCCGCAAATGATTACTCGAACTCCATCAAATCCGGTCTGCTTACTGTTTTCTCTGGCGGCTCTACGCCGGTCGCTGAGGAAGTTCCGCCGGATATGGATGACTTTCGGGCATTAGTGACGCGTATTAGCACAAAAGGCGCAGATGCGATCGGACTATGCTTGAACTCTGGTCAAGTCGGACAGTTCGCCCGCCAGGCGCGGGGAGCAGGGTTAAGTCTACCGCTATTTAGCTGCGATACGCTGAACAGTGCAGGCGAGATCGCCATGGCTCGCGGAGCTCTTGATGGGGCGTGGTTTATCTCCGGGCGAGTGTCGTCCAGCTTTCGCCGGCGCTATTTGCAGCGGTTCGGCAACGACGACGTGCTTTGGACGGCTGCCGTGTATTACGACTTGATCGGAATGCTGAACGGAGCGGCTTCTGACGCGGCCGGTGGAAAAGATCTGCTGCAGCGGGTTCTGGAAAAGAAAGTGGAGAATGGAGCTTTCGGTTCGTATGGATTCGTTGTTTCTCCGGAAGGTGACCGCTATTTAGAGCAGCCGCTCACCATACACGAGGTGCGCGCAAGCCGAATTCTGGAATAAGGAGATAATTAGTACGCTAGCTGTCCCATCTAACTGCGGTATCTCACAAGGCGGTATCGGAGGCTAATCAACACCACCAGACCAGTTCCCGGTAAATTCCTTCAGTATCTCCGGCGATGCGATCCCAGCTAAAGCCGTAAGCGGCCGTGGCCCGGCCTTGTTCGCCCATCCACCGGGCGTGATCGAAATTGTTGAAAATCTGCATAATCCCCCAAGCAACGGAGCCTGGGTTGTCGTAAATTAAGTAGCCGGTCCTGTCATGTGTGACGAATTCCCGGGGGCCGCCGTTATGTGTGGCAAGCACTGGTTTGCCCGCGGCCCATGCTTCAAGAACGACAATGCCGAACGGTTCGTTGCGGCTGGGGACGCAAACGACATCAGCACTTTTGTAAATGTTTTCTAAATCACTGTTGGCGTTCATTCCGCCAAGGAACCGGCAGGCTTGCGCGACACCCATGTGCCACGCTCGCTGTTCAAGGCTCCAGCGCATGTCGCCGTCACCGACAAAAACAAACTTGGCATTCCAGCGATGCGGCAGAACGTAGGGAACAGCTTCAAGCAGCAAGTCAGGTCCTTTCTGGCGGCTCATCCGGCCGACAAAAAGCGCCATGGGGTCGGTCGGTCCAATGCCGTAAGTCCGGCGGCAAATCGAAGGGTCGATGTAGCCGTCAAAACGGTGGACATTAATGCCGTTGTGCACGGTGCGCAGCTTCCAATCCGGAACGCGGTAGAGCCATTTTACTTCATCCGCCAGCACTCCAGAAACTGTAATTACCCGGTCAGCGATATAGGTGCCTTCTGCCTCAACCCACCGCACGCGATCGCAGTTGCCGTTATAGTTGTTGTTGCCGCACCGGCCGTATTCAGTGGAGTGAATTGTCAGGACCGTACGCCGGCCCCAGTTATTCTTTGCTTGTGCAATTGCCTTGGTGCACATCCAATCGTGCCCGTGGAAGATATCAAATGCACCACCGATTACTTTTTCTGTTTCCCCGACACGCCACATAAAGCTGTTGCACATGTTGTTCATTTCAGTGACAAAGTCAGGATGAAGAGCGAGAGGGCAGCGGTGATAATGCACGCCGTCTCTCAAGTCGTAGCCGCTTTGACCCGGACCAATCCGGCAAAATACATGCACATCATGGCCGCGCCGCTGCAAAGCGGCAGCAAGCTCCGTGACATGAACCGCAACGCCGCCGACTGGTATCGAGTGGAGCGTTTCCCATGCGAATAAGGCGATTCTCATGTCGTGTTCCTAGTGCACCAGAAATTCTTGAGTTTTCGCAGTAAACAGCGAGTTAATTCCAATAGCCGAGATCGTGGACTTGCTTTATAGCAGAATTGTTAGGACTTGCAGAATGCTTGAGTTATTTTTCTTAAATAGCACGGAAGATCACGGGATGTGTGACAACAGTCGGGAAGAATTAGGGTTTTGTTTAAGGCGTGCACACCCCGGAAAAGATTGAAACGAACGAACGCAAAATAAACGCGCCGACCGACACGATAAGCAGATTCCACGCTGCCCTGTAAGCTCCCGTCGCTGCGGAGATGATCGCTGCAACTCCTGCGACAGACGCAACAAGCGCACCGAAAGCTCCTTCAGCAAGGCCCAGCACGCGGTTGCATGCTTCGCGAAAAGTCCCGCCCTCAGCGTAAGCAAGCTCCGGCAGGTTTAGTGCAAGCAACATTAGACCGATCAGCATTACGGCCTCAGCAGACTTATAGGTGAGCAACCCAAGCAGCCGGATATAGGCAAATGTTCCAGCGCGAGAGAAACTGTTCTGAGTTCGGGCGCACGTACGATTGGTCATTTCCTTCTCCTCGGGTTTATGCGGCGTATTTTCTTTCTGCTGCACACGCCGCACAATAATCTTATACTCCACGGCTCACGGACGGTTGCGTGCCGTGCAGTAAAATGATTGTAAAGCGGGCGGTTTTATTAGAGGGCCGAATCGTCAGCTTGATTGAAGTCCTCAAGTGCAAACTTGCGCTCCAGCCAGTGCCGCATCTGCCAAAACAGAACAAGCAGCAGAACAAAGAGCATGATTGTCTGAGGCGCGGTGCGGGGATCGGCGGGAGTTCCTGCCCACCATGCGGGATGCGGAAGATGATAGAACGGCATTTTGCGGTAGAAGATCGCTGCCCAGACCAGCGCGGCATGAATGCCGATGGAGCAGCTAAGGGAGCGGCTGTAATTGTACGCAAGCGCGAGGACGCTGCCCAGCACTGTCAGTGCAGCGAGCAAAGCCAGATTCTCCAGCCGAAGCCAGGCCGAAAGGTCACGAAAACGGTGGCTCAGCGCGAATACGAGAGCGGAGAAAATAATTGCGCGGGCAACGGACGCCGCCTTGTTTGATACGCGCAGATAACGGAAAACAAAACCCCGGAAAATAAGTTCTTCGGTTATTGCCAGCACAATTGCGATTAGCCAGGCAATGAGCAACTGCAGCAGCGGAGTAAGTCCAAAGTTCTGCGCCGGGGTCCATGACCAGTCAGCCAGCCCAGCGCCGAGCACGGCTGCATACCAAAGCACCACGGTGATGCTTGTCACGGCGGCGCTGAATACAAACGCCGCGCACGATTTTTTCCATCCCTGTAAGTAACAGCGGATAAACTCACCAATCGGCTTGCGCCAGACAAATTTAACATGAAGCGCAATGCAGCCTAGTGCGAGTAAATAAAAGAGGATCTGTCCCGTTCCGCTGGCTGCCGACAATTTGTAAGGTAATCCAGCTATATCGAAAAGCCATTGAATTACGCATGCCGTAAGGTAAAAAAAACAGACAAGCCCGGCGAGCAGTGTGAGTCGTTTACGCAAGCAATGGGTCTCCTCTTGGGTTAAGATGCATTTCGACCGTATCAACTCGCCGGGTGCTGGAATTTTGCAAACCACGCCCACGGCAGCAAGGATTGAAGCAAGTGTTGCTTTTAACCGAAGCCGTACAAAATTACAGGTACTGTAGCCGGAAATTCAAGAAAAGAATTGTTCCGCCGAATGATAATGCGGATGGCTATGGAAGAATGCGTACCATCTCAACATTAGCTGACAGCGGAGCAAACGCAAAAAAATCATTTGGCTCAGCCTCGGGAACATTCAATCCGCGGATTTCGAGCTCTGCACTCAAGGCTCTCTGCGCATCGGGCATATACGTATGCATGCGAGAGGCGAGGTTCAGCAGCTCCTCATCACGGAATCCCGAATAACTGAGGGGATAGTCATACATGAGTGTCGCCTCCTTGATACTGCTTGAAGTCTAAGCCGACCCAACAAGGAAGCATAGCAGAAAGCTGATTGGATATCAAGCCAACGTACCAAAATAATTAATAAACTTTCCCGATCTTTAGTCGCGGTAGTTGACGAATTGCAGCTCCAAATTGTTAATTTTCTCTTTCAAGCTTCCAATGACAAGCTGTAAGTCGTCGCGCTTTGGCCCCGTTACTCGAAGTTGTTCATCCTGAATTTGCGCTTGTACTTTCTTCAATCCCAGTTCCTTGATCAGCTTGACCATACGTCTGCCGTCATCCGTTGATATCCCCTGTTTAATCGCTACCTTCTGTTTCAACGATTCTCCGGCGGCTGGTTCAGGTTCTCTGTATTCCAGAGCGCGCACGCCAACTCCGCGTTTGACCATTTTCTGGTTTAAGATCTCGGTTATCGCCCGGAGTTTCATACCATCTTCAGCTGCAATGGTAATGCAGGAATTGACTCGGTCCAGCTCTACTGAGCAGCGGCTGTTCTTTAAGTCGTATCGAGTAGAAATCTCACGGGAAGTCTGGTTAACCGCGTTATCGACTTCCTGCATATTAACTTTTGAAACTACGTCAAACGATGGCATAATCCTCCTCTATTAAAATAACTTCCCCGAATCCCACGGTTTTTACGCCGGCAGGATGCCGAAGGGGCCTCGAACGGAAACAGTGTATAAAATGCCGGAAGACACGACCCCATCAGCAAGTGGCGAAGCGTGCGGCTGCTCAGGCGTGCCTGAACAACAATTGCGGCTTACCGAAAATCTGGACCGGGAATTCGGTGATGTTTTGCTTACCGTACCAGACCATTCCTGGAAAGGGTATGGGCTTACTCGCGCGCTCGATCGCCGCGTGATTTTGGGGGTATTTGAAAAGCTCAAAGAGGACAGCAAGTTTTTATTCTCAATGCTGGTTGATGTTACGTGCGTTGATTGGCTTGACCAGCGCGAGGAACGCTTTGAGCTTGTTTATCAGTTGTTGAGTCTCACATTTAATCATCGGCTTTGCCTGAAAGTAGCGGTGCCGGAAAGCGATCCGGAAGTGGACTCGGTGCGCCCGTTATGGCCCGCAGCCAATTTTATGGAACGAGAGGTGTGGGACATGTTCGGCATTAAATTCCGGGGGCACGGCGATTTGCGCCGTATACTGATGTATGACGAGTTCACCGGTCATCCGCTGCGCAAGGATTATCCCCTTCGGCGCAAACAGCCTCGCGTTCCTCTTCGTTCACCTGAGCTGCGCAACACGGCGAGTGATATGCAGCGGCCCGTGCTTTGTGCCCTGCCAGTGCGGCAGAATTTTAAGACCAGCGAATAAAGAGGGTGGGGCAGCGGTAATATGGGTGACGTACGCAATGATTGGCAGCCGAGAGATGTGGGTGATGTCTCGCTCTCAAAGACGATGGTGCTTAACCTTGGTCCATCTCATCCGGCAACTCACGGAACTGTGCGTCTCGTTGTCGAAGTGGACGGCGAGAGAGTTGAGCGCTGCGACGTCGATGTTGGTTACTTGCACCGGGGGTTCGAGAAAGAATGTGAACACAGCACCTACAATCAAGTTATTCCTTACGCCGACCGGTTGAACTACGTTTCCCCGCTAATCAATAATGTTGGCTGGGTTCTGGCGGTGGAGCACTTGTTCGGCATCGAGGTTCCGCCGCGCACGCAGTATATCCGGGTTATGTTAAGCGAGCTGTCGCGCATCACCGACCACTTGACTTGCCTTGGTGCGGCTTCGATGGAGCTTGGTGCGTTTACGGTTATGCTTTATCTGATGCAGGCGCGCGAGGAACTATACGATCTGATCGAGGCTGTGACCGGCGCGCGCATCACCGTGTCTTATATGAGAGTCGGCGGTTTGCGTGAGGACCTGCCGGAAGGCTTCAAGGAAGAACTGCTGCGGCGCTTTGAAATAATCAAAAAACATCTAGCCGATGCCGACCGGCTGCTCACAAAAAACCGTATTTTTCAGGACCGGCTGAGCGGTGTCGGCGTAATTGCACCGGATGAGGCGATTGCTTACGGTCTGACCGGGCCGGTGTTGCGTGCGTCCGGTGTGAATTATGATGTACGTAAGGTCTTTCCTTACAGCGGCTACGAGAATTTCGAATTTGATATTCCTCTCGGCGCCAAAGGAGATAATCTTGACCGTTTTATCGTGCGCTTCAACGAGATTTTTCAGTCGATGCGTATCGCAGAACACGCAATGCGCAAGCTGCCCGGAGGCCCGATCTGCGTTGACGATCCGCGTGTTATTATGCCGGCTAAAGACGAGGTTTACGATTCCATCGAAGGGATGATCAGTCAGTTTAAGATAGTCTTTGCGGGAATTAAGCCTCCTCCAGGCAGCATTTATTTCCCGGTCGAAGGCGGTAACGGTGAGCTCGGGTTTTATGTTGTTTCTGACGGCACAGGACAGCCGTACCGTGTGCATGTCAGACCGCCGTGTTTTTTGGCGATGGGCATCTTTGGACCGCTGGTTGAGGGATATATGATTGCGGACATCGTGCCGTGTTTTGGTTTGATGAACATGATTGGCGGCGAGTGTGATCGATGACGGTTGTATTATCCGAGGCCGCGGAAGCGCGGCTGCGGGAAATAATTGCGAGTTACCCCCAGGCGAAATCGGCAGTGATGCCGGCGCTGTTTATAGCGCAGGAGGAACTGGGGTGGGTGAGTGATGAGGCGATCGAATGGGTTGCGCAAAGGACGGGAGCCGCGCCGGCGCATGTGCGCAGTGTTGCAAGCTTCTACACGATGTACTACAAGCGCCCCGTGGGCAAATATCATATTCAACTTTGCCGGACGCTGAGCTGTGCGGTGTGCGGCGGAAAGGAATTGCTTAGTTGTTTGCGCGAGCGTTTTGGTGTTGCCCCTGGGGAAGTAACGGCAAATGGCATGTGGAGTTTTGAAGAAGTCGAATGCCTGGGGAGCTGCGGGACCGGTCCGGTTGCGCAAATCAATGATGTTTATTTTGAGCGCTTAGATGCGGCGAAGCTTGAAGAATTGATTCGGCGCATTGAAGAAGAACAGCCGGATCTGCGATATTCGACAGTGAAAAAAGAACTAGGCGGCGGTCTGGCGGATCGTCCGCGCTCCGCAGTGTGGAAATAGAGCGGGAGCTTTGGTCAGTGGCGCATCATCGGATTCTTACGGCGAATATCGAATACGACGATCAGCGTCAGATCGCTGCCTATGAAAAACGGGGCGGTTACGCGGCATTGCGTAAGGCGCTCGCGCTGCCGCCGGAACAGGTTCTGGCGGAAGTAAAGTTATCGGGGCTTCGCGGCCGCGGTGGCGCCGGTTTTTCTACCGGGATGAAATGGGGTTTCGTGCCGAAAAACAGCGGGAAGCCTGTGTATCTCATTCAGAACGCAGATGAGAGCGAACCTGGGACATTTAAGGATCGGCTGCTCTTGGAGCGCGATCCGCATTTATGTTTAGAAGGGATGATTATTGCCGCATGGGCGCTGGGCAGCCGCTGGTCCTGCATATATATCCGCGGCGAGTATGCCTATCCAGCGGTGTGCATCGAGCAAGCCCTGGCCGAGGCTTATGCGCGGGGCTATTTGGGAAAGAATATTCTGGGCAGCGATTTTTCTTTGGATATTATTCTGCACCGCGGTGCTGGAGCTTATATTTGCGGTGAAGAAACCGGACTGATCGAGTCGTTGGAGGGAAACCCAGGACGTCCGCGCATCAAACCGCCGTTTCCGGCAGTGGTCGGCCTCTACGGCTGTCCAACCGTAGTTAATAATACCGAAACGCTTGCCGCGCTGCCGTGGATTATCAACAACGGTGCTGCCGCCTATAAAGCCATTGGCACGGATAAATCACCGGGAACTAAGCTGATCAGCGCCTCCGGCCACGTATCCCGGCCAGGTGTGTACGAAATAGATTTGGGTTACCCGCTGCTTGAATTTCTCAATAACGAATGCGGCGGTATTCGCGGCGGGCACAGACTCAAGGCAGTCATCCCCGGGGGTTCGTCCGTGCCGGTGCTTCGTGCTGATGAGCTTGCAGGTGTCTGCCTTGATTATGAATCCCTGCAGGCAGCGGGAAGTATGCTCGGATCCGGCGGTTTGATCGTCCTCGACGAAACCAGCGATATGGTGGAGACAGCACTTAATTTACAGCACTTCTATGCGCATGAGTCATGCGGGCAGTGCACCCCTTGCCGGGAAGGTGCGCACTGGATTGAGAAAATTGTGAAGCGCATACTGGCCGGACGCGGCACCGCCGCGGATTTGGCGTTGATTGAAAGTCTCTGCGGGCAGATCGGCGGGCACACGATTTGCCCCTTTGGCGATGCCTTGATTACCCCCGTTTTAAGCCTGATGGCAAAGTTTCCGGAGGAGTTTTCACGATTAATTGATCAGGGGCTGGATTCGCTGGTGCGCGAGAGTTATGGCTGAGCAAGAAATCAACGCGGCAGACTTGGTCAAGCTGACGATTGACGGCAAGCAGGTCTGTGTGCCGAAAGGGACAAACTTAATTGAAGCGGCGCTTAGCGTTGGCATCGAGATACCGTTTTACTGTTATCACCGGCATTTGAGCGTCGCCGGAAACTGCCGCATGTGCCAAGTAGAAATTGCCGGCATGCCTAAGCTGACCATTGCCTGCAATACCATTGCCGTTGAGGGTATGGTGGTGCGCACCCACCACACTTCGCCGGCTGTCGTTGCGGCGCAGCGGGCGACCCTGGAATTTTTGCTGTTGAATCACCCGCTTGACTGCACGGTTTGTGATGAAGCCGGACACTGCAAATTGCAGGACTATTACTACGAATACAGCGCTTCAGCGTCGCGTGTGCTCGAAGACAAGGTGCGCAAAGTCAAAGCGCAGCCTCTGGGACCGGAGGTGATTTATGACGGGGAGCGCTGCATTATGTGTACGCGCTGCGTGCGTTTCTGCGCTGAGATAACCAAGACGGCTGAGCTTGCCGTCTTGGAGCGTTCGGATCGCAGCGTAATTGGCGTGCATCCCGGCAAGGAACTGAACAATCCGCTTTCCGGCACTGTTTGCGACTTATGTCCGGTCGGAGCCCTAACGCACCGCCGCTGGCGCTTCAACACGCGCTTTTGGTACACGCAGGAATCCAAATCAATTTGCACCGGCTGTTCGACCGGCTGTAATGCGAGAATCGCGGTGCGCGATGAGCAGATTGTCTTGGTACGTGCCCGGCTGAATTCGGCGGTGAATCAAGAGTGGATGTGCGATGAGGGACGTTATGGCTTTGAACGGTTTCAGCCGTGCGGCAGGCTTGCGCGGCCGGTGATTCGTTCTGGTTTGGAGCTTCGTGCTGTGCCGTTGGAGGAGAGTTATGCTGCGGCAGCAAACGGGCTGCGGATGGAAAATGACGGTGCGGCAGCGATGCTTCTTTCCCCGCTGCTTACGCTGGAAGAAATGTGGCTCGCGCTTTGTTTCTTTGCTGAGCTCATGGGCGGGGACGTGCAGAGTGCGTGGGTGGCGCTGCAGTTGAAGCGGCGTAAGCTGAATTCTGTTGAGCAGTTGCTTGTATCGCCCGACCTTGCCGCAAATGCTTGGGGCTTGCCTCTCTTGGGTGCTGGTAATCACGGAGACGGCGATTACCGTACGCGCTGCGAGGAGAATTACCTTAGTCTGCTTGCCCGGATTAGACGCGGGGAAGTCCGCCGTTTGCTGCTTGTCGGAGATCGCGCGCTGCTCGATGAGGATTTGGACATTGAGCTGATTGACGCGTTGCTTGCCGTTGAACAGAGCGTTGCTATTACTCCGCGAGGGCTGCTTGACGGCGAGTCGCTGGACGCTGAGCGCGGTCTGCTTGGCGCCCATCAGCTTTGCCGTATTGTGCTGCCTGGGCGCACGGTGCACGAGAAAAGCGGTGTAATGGTTAATAAAGACTTTCGCCTGCAGCGGCTGAGCAGGCTGCTTACACCTCCAGAGAACAGCCTGCCGGAATGGATGCACCTTCAGGGAATTGCGCAAGCGGGCGGCAAGGTGCTTGCCGGGGGGTATATTGGCGACGAACGCCTGCTCTACGCTGAAATGGCTAAACGCTGCTCAGCGCTTGCCGGTATTTCGCTGCGCGACATTGGAGACTTGGGAATTGCGCTTTCGCCCCAAGGAGGGCGTGTTTTGTGAATGAATTGATCGGTCTTGCTGTTGTGCTGCTCAAAGCGGTCTTGGTGCTCGGCGCGGTGCTGAATCTGGCGTTGTTTGTCATCTGGGTGGAGCGCAAAGGTTCGGCGCTGATTCAGAACCGGATCGGCGCGAACCGGGCCGCCATCTTTGGTTTCGACTTTGCAGGACTGCTTAACACGCTGGTTGCGGATCCGGTAAAAGCGTTGACCAAAGAAGATTTTGTTCCGCCAGGTAGCAGCCGTTTTCTGCATGCGCTTGCGCCTTTTCTTGCCGTGTTCCCGGTGATTATTGCATTTGCGGTTGTTCCATTTGGTCCTCCGCTTCGTGTTGCGGGCCAGGAGATCCGTCTGCAACTTGCCGATCTTAACGCGGGGATTTTGTTTATGTTCGCGTTTTTGTCGCTCGCCGTTTATGGAACTGTGCTCGCCGGATGGGTATCGCAGAATAAGTTCTCGCTCTTAGGGGGGCTGCGCGCTTCTGCGCAAATGATTTCGTATGAAATTACGATGGGGATTAGTATTGCCGGGGTGCTCGCCGCTTATCAGTCGCTGGATTTGCACCATATTGTCGAACTGCAAAGCGGCACTGTGGCCGGTGTGCTGCCGCGCTGGGGGATTTTTTATACGCCGTTTAATTGGCTGGCTTTCATCTTATTTTTTGTGGCGGTGATGGCGGAAACAAAGCGCGCACCGTTTGATCTTCCCGAAGCGGAATCGGAGATCGTGGCCGGTTATTTTACCGAATATTCCGGGATAAAGTTCTTGCTCTTTTGGCTGGGTGAGTTTGCTGAGATCGTTGTAGCTTCGGCGATGGTGACAGTGTTGTTTTTCGGCGGCTGGCAAGTGCCGTATGTTGAGGTAGCGTCCAGTGCTTTAGGGCCATTGATCGGCGCGCTGGTGTTCGGTCTGAAGGTGGCATTCTTTTGCGTGCTGCAAGTGGTCGTGCGCTGGTCGCTTCCGCGTTTCCGCTACGATCAACTGCTTGGTCTTTCTTGGAAGCTGATGCTGCCCCTGGCCTTGCTCAACTTACTGGCAACTAGCGCTTATATTGTGTGGAGCTGATGCATATGGAAGCTGCCATTGTCATCTTAGGCGTGCTGATCACGGTCTGTGCTTGTGGTGTTGTTTTTTCACGCCAGAGTCTGCACAGTGCGTTGTGGCTTGTTGCGGTGCTTTTTTTAGCTGGTGCATATTTCGCCGTACTTGATGCCGGGTTCCTTGCGGTGGTCCAGGTGTTGATTTATGCCGGCGCGATTGTGATTTTGATGGTGTTTGTGATCATGCTGCTTGGCGCAGATGCCGGTGCGGTTAAATCTGTATTCAGGCTGCCGGCCTATTTGGGCGGTGCGCTGGGCGGGATGCTGGCGGGTGTGCTGATTGTCTTTGCGCTCTCCGGTGCGAAAGTCGAGCTGGCGCCAGTCAAAGGGAGCGGTCTTGGCGGAGGCACGGCTGAAGAACTCGGGCGGGAGTTATTTGGGCGGTATTTGTTTGCCTTTGAAACCATCGGGGTGCTGCTGTTTGCGGCGCTGCTTGGTGCGGTGATCTTAGCTGCGGAACAGAAACGTCCGCTCACTCCGGGGCGCGGTTTGCGCGCAGTGCAGGAGGTCCGCAAGGCGGAGATTAAAGAGAATGTCGACTAAGGAGCTGCTCTGATGACGGTGACGGCATTTTCTTTGGCGGTCGGTTTGGTGCTTTTCTTGCTGGGTGCTCTCGGGGTGTTGGTGCGGCGCAATGTGCTGATCGTTTTAATGTGTCTTGAGCTAATGCTTAACGGTGCAAATCTTTCTTTTGTTGCGCTGGCGCAGGCGTTTGGGGATTTGGCTGGTCAAGTTTTTGTTTTTTTCATTTTAGCCATCGCGGCCGCGGAAGCAGCGGTTGGCCTGGCGATCGTGCTTTGCGTGTTTCGCAATTATCGCACAGTGGATGTCAACGAGGCGGCAAGTCTTCACGGGTAGGCTGCGTATGAATTACGGCGAACTTAATCAGTGGTTCTTGCGCGAACAGCAGTGGGCTTTGCTGCTTATCCTTGCTGCGCCGCTTGCTGGCGCGCTGTTCTCGTATTGCACGATTAGTCTTGGTCCGCGGCGCCAAATGCTGGCCGGTTGGATTGCTGTTTGCGCCGCCTTTGTTTCCTTTGCGGTAAGTGTTTGTTTCTGGCTTTTTTTGGACTGGAGCGCCGAAGGCGGCGCCGCAAACAGCGGGGTATTTCTATTTCCCTGGATTGCTGCAGGAGGTCTGCATCTCGATGCCGCTCTAAAACTCGATTCGTTGTCCTTGACGATGATTTTGACCGTTACGGGAGTCGGAACACTTATTCATCTCTATGCCATCGGTTATATGGCACATGATCACAGTAAACCCCGGTTTTTCTCGTATTTTAATCTGTTCTTGTTTTTTATGCTGTTGCTGGTGCTGGCCGATAACTTGGGCCTGATGTTTGTTGGCTGGGAGGGAGTCGGACTGTGCTCGTATTTACTTATTGGATTTTGGCATCAACAGATGCCAAACGCGCGGGCGGGACAAAAGGCTTTTGTTGTAAACCGCATTGGCGATGCCGGGTTCTTGCTCGGGATGTTTCTGCTTGCTGCCGAGGTGGGAAGTCTGGATTTCGATGCAGTGCAGGATCAAATTGCTTACTTAAATCCTTGGGCAATCGAAGCTGCGTGCATGCTGCTCCTGCTGGGAGCTGTCGGCAAAAGTGCGCAAATTCCACTTTTCGTCTGGCTGCCGGATGCGATGGCTGGACCCACTCCTGTTTCGGCACTGATTCACGCGGCGACGATGGTGACGGCCGGAGTATATATGATTGTGCGGCTTTCGCCCCTTTATAATGCGGCTCCAGCCGTACAGTTTATTATTCTTGCCTTGGGTTCCCTGACCGCGCTGCTTGCGGCAAGTATTGCGCTTGTCCAGTACGACATTAAGAAGGTTCTTGCGTACTCTACGGTGAGCCAGCTCGGTTATATGTTTATGGCGCTTGGGGCCGGGGCATATTCGTATGCGATGTTTCATTTAGTAACGCATGCTTTCTTCAAGGGGCTGTTGTTTATGGCGGCCGGCGCGGTAATCACCGGGTGCCGCCATGAGCAGGATATGCGCCGTTTCGGCGGACTCTGGAGTCCGATGTGGGGCACTTTTATTGCTTATCTTGCCGGGACATACGCCATTGCCGGTCTGCCGCTGGGCTCGGGAGCATATTCCAAGGAAGCCATCCTGTGGGCGGTATACACGGCTCCCGATACCGCTGCGGGGCTCACCTTATTCAACCTCGTTTCATGGGGAGGATTATTCTGGGGCATAGGTCTTGCTGTCGCCTTTCTTACGGCGTGCTACATGACGCGCTCGCTTGTGCTTACATTTTTTGGTTCATACCGCGGGGAGGGTGAGGCGAGTGAGTCATCAGCAACCATGCTTGTGGCCATGGCGGTCCTCATTCCGCCCGCGATGTTTTTTGGCCACAGCCGCGGTATCCCTCTTTTGGAATCCCTGAGGCCGTGGGCCAGGCAGGATTTGTTGCTCTCGCAATCCGAGCTGATGCGCGACGATCTCTACCGCGCGCTCGAGCACATTGCTTTATTCGCGGCCGGAGCGGGAGTGGTGTTGATGCTGCTGGCCTACAGCATTGGACGCGGTTTTATGATGCGGCTGGGCAACTGCATTCCAGAAAGAATCAACCCCCTTTGCTGCAAGTGGTGGGTTGATGAGCTTTATGAATATTTAATTGTCAGGCCGTTGGCTTTTACTGCGCGGGTTTTGTTTTTTGCTGTTGACCGCAAGTTGATCGATCGCAGTATTGATCTGAGCGCGGAAATTGCTGGAGCGAGCGGGCAGATGCTCGGCCTCCTGCACACGGGGCGGATCGGGCACTATTTGTTGATCATGCTTGCGGGACTCTTTTTCGGTGCCGCCTTTTGGCTCGTCTTTTAGGAGTATGTGATGCCGTTTGATATTGATCTCGCCGGGTCGCTTCTGACAGTGCTGGTTGGCTTGCCGCTTGCGGGGGCGCTCATTGTTTTTCTTATGCCCCAAAGCCGGGAAAACGCCGCACAGTGGGTTGCGGTATCGTTCAGTCTGGCGGAGCTTTGTCTGGGAGTGCTTCTTCTTGTGCGGTTTCAGGCCTATCTTCCGGGTTATCAGTTTACGCAGCATATTGACTGGATGCCGGAGCTGGGAATTGCCTACCGGGTGGGTGTCGATGGGTTGAGTGTGCTGTTGATTGTGCTGACATCGCTGCTTTCCGCGCTTGTTGTTATTGCCGCGCCAAGTGTCCGCGAAAAGCGAGGCGCTTATCTGGGATGCCTGCTGTTTCTTGAAGCCGGCATGGTCGGAGTCTTCTGTGCGCTTGATCTGGTTCTGTTTTATGTCTTCTGGGAGGCGATGCTGATTCCGATGTATCTGCTCATCGGGATTTGGGGCGGTGAGCGGAGGGTATACGCCGCGCTTAAATTCGTCTTGTTTACGGCGATCGGAAGCCTGCTCATGCTGGCGGCGATTATTTACCTTGGATACCGTTATGAACAGCAATTTGGCATGCCGAGTTTTTATTTGAGCGATTGGTCCGCTCTTCAGCTAGGTTTGCGCGAAGAAGTGCTGCTCTTCGGCGCTTTTGCGCTGGCGTTTGCCATTAAGATTCCGGTTGTTCCTCTGCATTCTTGGCTGCCCGATGCCCATGTTGAAGCGCCTGCGGGAGGATCGGTTATTTTGGCTGGTGTCTTGCTGAAAATGGGGCTCTACGGATTGATTCGCTTTTGCGTGCCGGTTTTCCCGGAGGCTTGTGCAGGCGCGGGGCCGCTGTTCGTGGTCTTGGGTGTTATTGGCATAGTTTTTGGCGCGCTGGTTGCCTGGGTGCAGGACGACGTGAAAAAACTCGTCGCATATTCATCAATCAGTCATCTGGGGTTTTGCGTTTTGGGCTTTGGCGTGTTCAATGTCTGGGGGCTCAAAGGGGCGATGCTGCAGATGCTTAATCACGGAATTTCCACTGGGGCATTGTTTTTTCTGGTTGGTGTTCTTTACGATCGCGCGCATTCCCGTCGTATCGCTGATTTCGGCGGACTGGCCCAAAAAATGCCGCTATTTGCTTTTGTCTTTCTCTCGGTATCGCTTAGTTCGATTGCCCTTCCTCTGACGAACGGGTTTGTCGGTGAGTTTTTGATTTTGTTTGGTGCCTATCGCTTTCAGCCCTATGCGGCAGTGGCGGCGGTGAGTGGTGTGGTGCTTGGCGCGGTGTATATGCTTTCTGCCTACCGCAGGTTGATGTTCGGCGATTTTATGGCGCCGAATGGGGCCCAAATACATGACCTGAATAGAAGAGAGAAAATTGTTTTTGTGCCGCTTCTTGCCTTGGTACTGGTCATCGGTGTGTATCCGCAGCCCGTGCTTGATCTGTTGCGCCTGCCGGCGCAACAGACAATCTCGCAGCTCAGCACGGAGGGCAGAAATCCGCCGGAGGTTAATATTCTGGGGGATGAGGAAAGAATTATCGAAAAGGGGAGAAACTAAGTGATCGGGTTCCAGCCAAGCGATCTGGCGCAACTAAGTCCGTTTCTTGTCCTGACCGCAGCAGCGGTGGTGATGCTGCTCGCCGAGTTGTTTCATGTTTTTCGTCTGCGCCTCTTGTTTGGGATCTCCGGGACTGCGGCTGCATGGCTGTTTTTGCTGAGGAACGCCCGGCCCCAGGACGCTGCGTTTCGAGGGATGATTTTCCTAGATGGACAAAGCCTCGTCTTCGGCAGCATTATCCTCGCCGCTCTGATGATCAGTTTGCTGCTTGGAGACAAACAACACGCCGCCCAGGGGGTGACTTCGGGAGTTGAAGTGGAGGTACTGCAGATTCTCAGCGCAGTCGGTGCGTTGGTGATGGTTTCGACCGCGAACTTGCTTATGCTGTTTCTGGGCTTCGAATTAATGTCGCTTTGTGTTTATATTCTGACCGGTCTCGCACGAAAGGAGCGTGCTTCTGCTGAGGGTGCGCTGAAATATTTCATTCTTGGTTCTTTCAGTTCAGCATTCCTGCTCTATGGCGTAGTCCTGATTTATGGTGCATGCGGTTCATTGCAGCTTGCGGAAATCAGCAGCCGCGTGCCGGCGGATAATCTGCTAATCCTGACCGCCTTAGGATTGTTTATTTTTGGTTTTGGTTTCAAAGTCAGCTTGGCGCCTTTCCATGTTTGGACGCCCGACGTTTATCAGGGGGCTCCGGCAGCAATTACTGCGTTTATGGCGGCAGTCGTGAAAATTGCCGCATTTGGCGCGTTTGCCCGGGTATTATTTGGCGCATTTTTGCCGCTTGCTTCATCATGGATCAAGCTGTTGTGGGTGTTGAGCGTGCTCACAATGTTAATCGGCAATCTCGCTGCGCTGCGGCAGCAGAGTGTTAAGCGCATGCTTGCGTATTCCAGTATTGCTCATGCCGGCTATGTTGCGATCGGTTTAGTTTCCGGTGTGCAGGGCAGCGGCTATGCGTCAAGCGCCTTTTATTTGCTGGTTTATTCTTTCATGACGCTGGGTGCATTCGGTGCAGTCTTGGCTGCTCAAGCGGGCAGTGATGCGCAGTACGACCGGGACAAGATCGACAGCTTAGCCGGACTTGGTTGGAGCGCACCATTTATCGGCGTTGTTTTAAGTATTTCGCTTCTCTCACTCGCCGGCCTGCCGCCGCTGGGTGGTTTTTTTGCTAAATTTTTTGTGTTTAGGACAGCAATGGAGAGCGGTTATACTGGTTTAGTAATAATTGCTGCGCTCAATTCTGTGCTTGGGCTATATTACTACTTGCGTATTATGGTTGTTATGTACTTTGGCAGGTCACACGAAGTGCGGACCGTATCTGCGCCAAAGGTTCCCGCGGCGTCTTGCGTGGGGTTGGCGGCTGCTGGATTTCTGGTCTTATATCTTGGCATCTCGGCTGGTCATTGGCTTGAGGTGCTCGGCAATACTCTGCGCTGGTAACTGCGCATGTGCGCCTGGTGACACGTGGCAAGAACTGGAATAGAGAATAATGGCGTTTGACTATCAACTTGCTGCGCATCAATTCGAAGAAATCGGGAAGGAAAAGCTGCGGCTGCTTGCTCCCTCTTGCGCTGCGGTCGAAGACGAGCGTCCACTGCTTAAGCGGACAGCGTTGAGTATGGGATTAACGCCGGCCACCTTTATGTTAGCTGTGGTTGAGGGTGAGCGCGGAAGCATCACCGGTCAAATTGCAGCGCAAATGGCAATTGCAGCAATCGGTGAAAAAGCGCAGGAAATATGTGCCGCTCCCGGAGCGCAAGGGAGAGTGCCTGCGCCGGATGTTGTGCGCGATGTATTTCGTGAAGCCAACCGCCAAGTGTATCAATATGCGCACCGGATGCAGGCGGGGGGGCAGGTCGGCGCGACAGGATTTGTTTGTGCATTTGATGGAGAGTGTTTTGCTGCCGCAAAAGTGGGTGTTTATGAGCATTATTTGTGGCGTAATCGTGAATTGATCAGGCTTCATCGGCAGAGCTCAGACGCAGAAACGCAGTCTGCGGCCGGAACGCTGCAGCGGTTTATCGGTGCGAATTCACAAATCTTAGTTGATTTTGCAAGCGTGACGCTGCGGGACGGCGATTGCCTGTTGGTTACCACGTTGGGAGTCGGCGAGGAATTTGAGCACGTAATCAGGGACGTATTGAGCCGGACGATGGATACCGAAGAGATTTCAAGACAGCTATGCACCAGAGCTTTGCCATCGAATTTGGCTAAGGGGGCCGGTGCCGCTTGGGTTCTTCGACGCAATCTGTTTTTTGCGGTAATGCAAGTGGGGCGGCCGGTTATCGCGTTAACCAATGTAATTGATTCATGACGGTGTGCGGGGAGGCGGCGGAATGCTTGATTTCTGTGTGTTGGCCAGCGGAAGCAGAGGAAACTGCATTTATGTCGGCAGTCGGAATACCCGGGTGCTTATCGACTGTGGCCTTAGCGGCCGGGAGGCTGCGCGCCGTCTGACAGAAGCAGGGGTTGCTCCTGATACGATTGATGCCATAGTTGTCAGTCACGAGCATCAAGATCATGTCTCAGGTGTGCGGGTGTTTTCCAAGCGTCATCGCGCTGCCGTGTATGCTAATCGCAAGACGATTGCCGCGGCAGGAGGATTTTACGGCGTTGAGGATCGAATTGTCGAATTCACCAACGGCCGGCCTTTTACGGCAGGGGATATCGCGTTTGAGCCCTTCAGTATTCCGCACGATGCGGCAGACCCGGCAGGCTTCAGAATTTCCTGCGGTGGATGTAGCTTGGCCTTGGTTACGGATCTTGGCCATGTCACTACGTTGGTCCGGGCGCAATTGCGGGATCTAGACGCACTGATTCTTGAGTCGAATCACGACGTGAAAATGCTTTATGAGTGTTCATATCCATGGGAAGTTAAGCAGCGGATTAATGGTTCTACAGGGCATTTGAGTAATAACTCCGCCGCGGCGCTCGTGGAGGAAATAAGCCGCACCGGTGAAAGCCGGCTTCGCTATGCGGTGGCCGCGCACCTCAGCGAAAACAGCAATACGCCGGAACTTGCGCTATGCGGGTTCAGGCAGGCCTGGGAGCGAGGGGGTTCAACTGCGCTGCCTCAGTTCTTTGCCGGCTGCGCGCAGGAAGCGAGCAGTATGTATTCTTTATCAATTCCGTAAAGCACAAAGAATCTTGGCGCGAATTAGGAAAAGCTGTAATCTTAATTGCCGGTATCTTTTTGCGGCATCTGGCTAAGGCATCTGGCTAAAAATTAAGGACAGAGATGGAAGCTAAAGTAATTGTTGAATTGAAAGATGAAATCTTAGATCCCGCCGGACGGGCGCGTGCTGACCGGCTGAACCATTTAGGCTTTCCCGAAGTCAAAAACGCCAAGCTCGGCAAGTGTATCCATCTTTACATTGAGACCGGCGACCGGGAGAAGGAAAAGGAACGCATTGAAGATATGTGCCGGAAGCTTCTGGCGAACGAGCTTATTGAAAGTTTTGAGATTATCCACGAGAAAGAAGAGCAACGGCAGGCAAAGGTCACTTCATGAAGATTGCAGTCGTAGTTTTTCCCGGTTCCGGCGGTGTCGCGGACGCCGTGTATGCATATCGCGATGTGCTGAAACAGGAAGTGTTTACCGTATGGCATCAAGAAGAAAGCATCGGTGATGCGGATGTCCTGGTCATCCCCGGTGGTTCGGCCTTCGGTGATTATCTGCGTCCTGGCGCACTATGCAAGGCTTCGCCGATTATTGGTGCGATCCGTAAGTTCGAACGCGACGATCGTCCGATTATTGGTTTGGGCAATGGCTTTCAAATACTTTGCGAATTGGATATTTTGCCAGGCGTGCTTTTGCCTAATCTCAATTCGCGGTTTATGAATACCGATACGTTTGTTACAGCGGACAATACAAAGAGCATCTGGACGCGTCATCTCGAGGAGGGTGAGATTCTCACACTGCCGATAAGCTGTTATTGCGGACGCTACTATGCGGATAAGAGAACGCTGAAGGATTTAGAGGAAGAGGGGCATATCGCGCTGCGCTTTTGCGATTTGGAAGGCGATGTGGATTTGTCCCAACCGTTCAACGGAAGTGTGAATGCTATTGCGGGTATTCTCAACCGCCACGAGAATGTGCTGGGCGTGATTACGCATCCGGAACGCGCCATTGAACAATTTATGGGAAGTGTTGACGGATTGCCGCTGCTCGAGTCCGTCTTGCGCGGCGAAAAGCCGGTTGAGATTGCTCAAGAGGACGAGGATTTCGACTTTGAACCGGAAGACGGGGACCGGGACTGACCAATCGTGTTGGCTCTGCGCCTAATTATTCAAATACTTTTTGTGATCGTCAGCCCGTTTTTCATGCTGCTGCTGGGGGCTGCGCTGCTTCGTTGGGGAATGCGGCTCGTCTTCCCGGCAGAGCAAGAAGGAGAGCAAGAGACGCTGCCCCTGCCCCTTGCTGCATGCTACGTTTTTGGTCTGTTGTTTTACCTGACCTGCATTTTTGTACTGGCTGCACTCGGCTGCTATCTGCCGTTAGCAGCATTGGCGCCTTTGCTGCTGCTCCTTGTTCCGGCGCTTGATGCCTGTGCGGTGCAGCGCCTCATCGCTGCCTCTGCCGGGCGCATTACGCTGCACTTTGCCTTTTGGTGTTCCGTTGTAATGATCCTGGGCGTAAGTCTGATCAGCGCAAGCAAAACGATCCAGACACCATGGGCGAACAATTACGGTGATGTGGCATTTCACGTTGGGATGATTACGTCTTTCGTTTTTGGAGACAATTTGCCGCCGGAGTATCACATATTTCCTGGCGAACGGCTTTCTTACCCGTTTTATGTGAACTTGTGGACGGCAAGTTTATGGAGCATTTATCCGGTTTTCTCGACGCTGCCGATGATTTTTGCTGCACAATGGTGCTCAGTGTGGATTGTTGTTTACTTTTTGCTTAATGGGAACCGCCGGCGTCTTGCCCCTTGGGCGGTTCTGTTCGGCGGCGGTACTTACAGCTATGTGTTTACGCGGATCCTTGCGGACCCATCGTCCGAGATGGCGCACAAACCGGCTCATGCCTTCCTTAACCAAGGCCAGCCGTGGGCGCCCTTTTTGACGACCATCTGGGTCACGCAGCGCCCGGCATTAATTGGTCTTTGTGTACTGCTCGCTGTTTGCCTGCTGCTCCACCGCTTCCTGTGCAGAACGCACAAGGAGGGCCTGGTGAATGCTTGCGCGCCGGAACTTGCTGCTGCGGGAGCGCTTTTGGGCCTTGCGCCCCTTGCGCATACCCACTTTTTCATTGTTGCCGTGTGTTATGCGGAGCTCTTGCTTGCCGCATCATTTTTGAAACAGTTTGCTGCGAACAGCAAGACGGCACTGCCGTTGCGTTTTAAGGAGGCGGGGCGCAATTTGCTTGTCTTTAACTTGCCGCTGGCTTGCGCTGTTTTTTTTCTTCCTTGGCTTCTGGGGAAAACCGGAATCATCAGCTTTTCCTGGGGATGGTTTCCCGGACGCACCCCGGGTATCTCCGCGCTGCATTCCCTGGTTCAGACATTTGTCATGTGGGTCAGCAATAGTCCCGCCTGGTTTTTGCTGTTCTTTGTCTTATTTACCGTAAGAGCGCTGCGCCTGCCGGTTTTACTTTTGGTTTTGTTGTTTGTTGCCGGCAATTTTGTGCAGCTTGCTGTTTGGGATTGGGATCAGCTTAAAGTTTTTCTTGCGCTGTACGTGATCTCCATATCTTTGGTTGTTTGCGAAGAAAATCAACCAGCTTTTCTGATCAATCTAGTATTCTTGATTCTTGTGCTTCCGGCGCTTTACGAGACAGGCACGGTTTTTCTTCATTATGATGACTATACGGTTTACAGCGAAGATGACCTCAAGAAGGCGGAGGTGCTGCGCCGGATGACGCCGCCAAGAGCAGTAATTCTTGCGGCGCCGCATCACAATTCTCCGGTTACGCTCAGCGGGCGGCGTCTGTTCAGTGGCTACGAGGGAACCACCCATTCACATGGGTTGCCTTATCTCGCCCGAAAGTCCCTGATGGAAAGTCCGGAGGATATAAGGCAGTGCGCGATTACGCCGGAACTAGCCGCCGGGCGTGCGCGGGTTTGCCCGGGTTATCTTCTTTGGTCCATACATGAACAGAACTATTGGAAGCTTCAGCATCCAGGTGGGGCAGGGATATTTACATCATTTCCGGGAGAGGAGCTTTACCGCATCTGGAAGCCGGAGTGATCAATGCTGCGGGCGTTGGTAAAAGAATGCCTCGGTTACGTCGCTTAGCCGGTAATATGTCGCCGGCCAATCAGTGTTCTTCCATGGCCGGAAATGATCGACGAGAATTATTTCGTACTCGCCAGTATACTGTTCGATATTCTCGGGGACAAAATAACCCGCCTGCAAGGACTTTTCGCGTAGGTAATATGGCAGGGGCCAATAACCCTTAGTCCCGACCAGAACCTTGGCCTGAGGATGGGTTTGCCAGTATTCTTTAATTCGCTGAACAACCTCAAGCATTCCGGGAGAGGTGTAGACATACGAGAAGGGGTTGGGCGATCCGTAAGGTACGCAGTGCAAGTGCTTTGCCAAAGGTGCAGGCAGCGCACTTCCTGAATAGTTCAAGGTGACGGTGCTTTTTACTGCGTAAAGAACAATAACTGTGAAGACAAGCGCGGCGGCGGCAGCGAACGTTCCTTGCCAATCCCAGATTGAATTGAGCAGCCAGGCGCAGAAAAGCAGAGCAGGGAAGGTGATGTTAATCACAAGCCAAGGTGTTTTGTACGGAATAAATGAATAAACTAATCCAATGAGCACTGCCCATGAAAACAGAAAGAAACCAAACTTGTTTCTTTGCTCGTGAAGACTTTGGCGCACAGTCCTTGGCGACAGGAACAGGACAAACAGAAGGATGAGGCAGGCCGCGGTAAACAGCAGCGGCAGGTATGGCTCGGTTTCCCAGATCAAGTTCTTCAGGTAATACATCCGGGGTTTAAAATGCCCCGGATCGCTCGTGGTGCCGCGGCCAATCCACTGCGGAATGCTAAAAAAAAGCTCGCGTACTCCTTTAAAACTGCGCAAGCCCGAAGAATAAAAGAGGATAACAATCGAAGACAATAAGAGCAGCGCTTGCGGAAAATGAATGGCTTCGGCGCGGATGAACTGCATGAAGCGTCGATAAGATCCCGCTGCTAAAAGCAGCGCCGGCAAACCCACAGCGGCCAAAGTGATCACGAAAGTTTCTTTTGTGGCGATGAGCAGTGCCAACGCGCAAGCCAAAAAATAGATGCAGCGGAGATCTTCGGCCTGGAGCAGCCGGTAGAGGTTCAAGGCAAAGAGCGCTGAGGAGAGGATAAAAAGCATTTCATGAATGCCGTAGCGGGAATGAAAAACCATACTCGGAGATACGGCGAGCAAGAGCGCGGCCAAGAGTACAAAACGGCTGCCCGCGAGCGGACGAACTACGATCAGCACGGGCAGCAGCAGCAGGCCTGAAAGAATTGACGCCAGACGCATCCCCAGGACGCTTTCTCCGAAGATTCTTGTCAGGGAGAAACTTAGCCAGAAGTAGGCCGGCCCATGATAATTTTCGTGCGAATAGGGATATACGCCGGTTCGGCTCATTTCCTGCAAGAAATGCCAGTTTACGCCTTCATCAGAGTGCAGCGGACGAGATTCGATATCATAGGCGCGCATCGCGCACGCCAGGGCAGCGATCAAGATAAAGGCGAACCAAAATGAAAAGAGTTTATCTTTCTGCATCCTCAACACCGGGGAAACGCAGCAAAGCAGGGAGCCCATCATAGCCCGCAACGGAGCAGAGCGACAAGAGAAAACAAGCATGCGACGGGGTTCAACGATCTGGTTTAACTAGATTGGATCAGGAAAGGATAGCTGCGGTGTTTGCGAATTGGTAACCGGGTTAAGACCGGGCTTCCAGAGGTGTTGGCTTTCTTTTTGCAGAGTAGATACTGCTCTTTTGTTGGTTGGTTATTAGCTCCTTTCGCCTTGGTTTAACGATTATCAAATGCTTGGGGTGTCATGACTTTTCATCGATCGGCAGCTTGTGCAGACAGTGGGTGCGATGATTCGGCATATCCGCGGTTGTCACGCGGCAGCGTTGTCGCCGGCAAATATATTGTGCTCGAAAGTATTGGCGAGGGCGAGCGCAGTGCGACATACGCTTGCCGGTGCTTGCACGATGCCGGGCAGCTTGTCGCACTGAAAATGCTTTTGCCGCATGCCGCACACGATGCTGGTGCCGTTGCTGCTTTTGCGCAGGAATACCGGTTAGCAAAGCTGATTGATCATCCTCATGTTTTGCAGGTCTATGATTGGATCGACTTGGGAGACAGCGTCGCTTATACACTTGAATATGCGCTGTGCGGCACGCTTGCTGAAGTGCTGCCGGAAGGACGGAGTCTATCGGTCCCGGAGATAGAAACGCTGGGGCGGCAGATGTGCACCGCGCTGGAAGCGGTGCATCGTGCCGGTCTCGTACACAATAACTTCGGGCTGCACAGTGTGTATGTAATGAAGGATGGGCGCCTGAAGCTGGGCGGTTTTGGACCAGCGCTGGCTCCAGCGTCGGGGAAGACGGTTCGTGAGGATAGAATTCATGGTCATCTTGATTATGTCAGTCCCGAATACGTGCGAAATGGTACGATTCACGCAGCTTCAGATGTCTATGCTCTCGGCATTGTTCTTTATGAACTGACTACAGGACGATATCCCTTTGAGCGTTTGTCTTCGCCAGTTGAATCGCTCCGTCATCGTTTATCAACGGATGCGCCTGCTCCGGTGTATTGCCGGGCAGCTTGTCCGGCTCCGCTGAACCGCGTCATTATCAACGCGATGAGACGTGAATGGCAAAACCGATTAAGCTCAATAGCCGAGGTGGCGCAGGAACTGCACGAGCTTTCGTCGGGGCAATACGCGTTTGCGCAGCCTGGTCTCGCCGTTAAGCCCGTAAAGACCACGCGGCAGGGATGTGGCATTCTTGGTGCGCGCGGGGCAAGTGCTGATTCGCGCGATCAGGGGCTTGCTGTCGAGCCGCGCATCCTGCCGTACCTCGTTTCAAGCCGGAGCAGCGGGAATACTTGTGTCCGTGATATTATTCTTATGCCTGCGGCGGCTTTCTGCTGCCTCTATCTTTTGGTTGGCATGGGTTTCTACGTGCCTCGAACCAGCATTTCGCCGGCAGTGATGCCGCAGACCGCAATGCATGCCCTGAGTGCTGAAGCAACTGCTTACAGTGGAACCGCAGGACAGCAAAAGCTGCTCCGTGCGCAAGGTTTTGTCCCGGTGACGCCGGAGCCGGTAGTTCGCCGCAGTCTGGCCGCCGATTTTGTGCGCAAAGACCTGGCCGGGCAGGCGCCAGCGGCAGCGCTGCGACCCGTGCGTGACGACCTGCAGGAACGTGCGAATCTTCTTGCCGAAATGGTTGGGCAACAACAACCGGCATTTCGCAGCCGCGCACCGCTGCCTGGAGGCGGCAAGGTCGCATTTTCTCAGCTTGAGTTTTCGCAAAGCGAGGCGGAGTTCAAAAGGCTGAGGGAGCAGTGTGCAAGGAGCAGTGCTGGCGGCACTTTAGCGGTAAGGTGTTCCCAGCTTGATTTCGATAAGCCGCGGTCATAGGCCGCGTCCTATAGGTTATTGATCTTTTTAGCCATTTTCTGACCAACAGAGATTTTCTCACGGCACGAGTCCGGCCTTTTTCCCCATAACACCTATTGAGTGCTGCCTTACGGCAGAGCAGAAGGGGGTTACTTTCAAGTTCAATTGGTTTTCCGAGGGGTTAGGGCAGAATGAGCACAGTCATCGGCATCGACCTGGGCACTTCAAACTCGTGCGTTGCGTACATCAAGGACGGCCGTCCGGTGGTCATTCTCGACGAGGAAGGCCGCAACACGACACCGTCTGTTTATACCGTCAATGCCAACAATGAACCGGTATGCGGCTACCCGGCGGTGGCGCAGGCCGGAATGAACCGTAAGAACACGATCTTTGCGATCAAGCGCTTTATCGGCAGAAAATTCAATAGCACTGAAGTGCAGGATGCGATGAGCAAGCTCCCCTATCGCGTGCTTCCGGCAGAAAACGGCGATGCCTGGGTTGAAATCAACGGCGTCCCCGTGAGCGCCGAGGAGGTATCCTCTCATGTGCTGATCAGGATGAAGGAAATCGCGGAGCATTATCTCCATGAAGATATCAAGCGGGCAGTAATTACGGTTCCGGCGCACTTCAACGATTCGCAGCGCCAAGCTACAAAAGACGCTGGCCGGCTCGCCGGTCTTGATGTGCTGCGCATTATCAACGAGCCGACGGCTGCGGCATTGGCTTTCGGCATGAACATTATCGACGGCAAAGATGTGCTGCGTGAGCACGTAAACAAAAGCTTCAAGGAGCGCAGCCGCTCCGATCGGATGATCGCCGTGTTCGACCTCGGCGGCGGAACATTCGATATTTCAATCCTCGAGCTGCGTGACGGGGTTTTCGATGTGAAGGCCACCAATGGTGATACGTTTCTCGGTGGTGAAGACTTTGACCTGGCAATCGTCAGCTACCTTATTGAGCAATTCAAGAAGTTGACAGGCCGCGATATTTCTAGTGACAAGAGTGTGCTGCAGCGCTTCAAGGAGGCGGGTCAAAATGCGAAGCATGCCCTGACGGATGTCCCCAAGGTCGATGTCGAGCTTTCATTTGTGCAGGGTCTCGAGCACATGAAAATCACAATGGACCGCAAGCTGCTCGAAGATCTTTGCAAGGCGCCGCTCAAGCGCATAGAAGATCCATGTTTGCAGGCACTCGATGATGCGGGTCTTGTACCAAGCGACATCACCGATGTGATTCTGGTCGGTGGTATGACGCGGATGCCCGCGGTAAAAAAGAAAGCGCGCGAGATTTTTGAATGCGATGTTTGGGACACGGTCAACCCGGATGAGGCCGTGGCTCTTGGCGCGGCAGTGCAAGCGGGTTTATTGCAAGGGTATGTTAAGGGCGTCAGCCTGCTGGACGTAACCAGCTTGAGTTTGGGTATCGAGATTCAAGGCGGGCGGACCCATACCATTATTTCGCGAAATACGACCGTTCCGACGAAGAAAACGGAGATTTTCACAACCAGCGCGCCGAATCAGCCGCAAGTGAGCATTCATGTCCTTCAAGGGGAGGAGGATTTTGCCCCGGACAACAAATCACTTGGACGTTTTGAACTAATGGGCATTCGTCCTGCGCCGCGCGGTGTGCCGGATATCGCGGTAACTTTCGAAATTGATGCCGAGGGTATTGTGCACGTATCGGCGAAAGACCTGGATACGCAGCAGGAGCAGCGCATTGAGATTATCGCCAACTCCGGACTGACCGATTACGAAATTGACAAGATGCTGCGTGAGAAAAGAATCGAAGAAGAGCAAAAACGCGCACGGGATGCACGCCGCGAGCGGGATGCGGAACTCGCGGCAAAGGCTGATTCCGGGAAAGATGACGACACGGAGCTTCGTGAAAAGAAAATGGACCTGAAGACCGCCATCTTCATGACGCAGGTCAAGCTAAATACCGAAGGCAAGCGCTTTAAAGGGCGCGGCCGGGTAATTCTCGAAGATTGTCTGACTACTGCGCGCGATGTTTTGGCGAATGCGCGGGACGCGGGAGAGGTGGCAAAAGTGCTAAAAGATCTGCAAGAGCGCAACTCCGCGCTGGAAGAATATCTTGAGTCGCTGTGGTAGCACGCTGCTCTGACGGCGGATTCAATTCTTTATTTATGCCCGGCATAACCCTTTGCCCCCTGATGCTGCTAGAGCCAAGGCGAGATTGCAGGCATCGAGATATTCCTTGACTGCGATATATTCTCCGGGATGATGCGGCATGTGATTTCCGGAGCCGAGGGTAACGGTTGGAATTCCTTTAGCTGTCAAGCAGCTTGAGTCCAGTCCGCCGTCGCTGATTTGCATTTTTGGCTTGAATCCGAGAGCGCGCATTACTGAGGCGGTGTATGCGACAACGGGGGCCGTGGGGTCGAGCCGGTAAGGTTCATAGTTTCGGTGCAACGTAAATTGAATGTATCCATGCTTTCCTTGGTCATTCGTGACCGAGTGAGCTGCCTCGACGAAGCACTGTTCAATCCTGGAGGTGAGGGTGGAAAGGAACTTCAGATCATGGCTTCGTGATTCTCCCTTCAGATACAGCCGGTCAAGCACTTGATTTGTTGCTTCGCCGCCGCGGATAATGCCGATATTCGACGTGCCCCGCCCGTGTTGGTGTTTTATCTTTCCCCACAGGCTTCTTTTTTTCATTAAGGAAAGGGCTTCCCCGGCTATAAGAGCCGCCGACACTCCGCGCTCGGGGCATACGCCGGCATGTGCCGAAAGCCCAAACACCTCAATTTCCCAACGATCGGCTCCTACAGCGCCGACGATTATATCCCCGGAATTGCCGCCGTCAAAGTTAAACCCCATTGCCGGATATCCGAGTGCTCTTGCTGAAACGTGCCTTGCTCCGGCAAGACCCAGTTCCTCACCGACTGTAAAAAGAAAAGTCAATGGAGGATGAGGAAGATCGTCCTGCATCAGCGCTTGTGCGGCGGTAAGCAGGCAGGCGACGCCGGCACGATTATCGCCCCCTAAAGCTGTCTCCCCCTTGGCGACTATGCGATGTCCGCGCCGGATGGGGACAGCCCCGCGGCAGAGGGGGACGGTATCGAGATGCGCCGAGAAAAGCAGCCGTGCCGCGCGATGGGTTCCCGGAAATTTCACAATCAGGTTTCCCGCTTCGAAGCCGCAGCCGATCTTTTTGTGCGCGTTGTCGCAGGTGATCCAATGTTTCTTGGCGCCCGCTTTGCGCAGCGACCGGGCCACATAGCCGGCCACTGCCGCTTCGTGCCCGCTTAGTCCTCCGATTTTCAACAAGTCCATTAAGTTCGCCAGAGCGAGCTCTTTGCGGATGGTGCTGCTTCTCTTGTTCATTGAGAGGGAGCCTTTGCTGCGATTAAGAGTTGTTAATAACCTGGAGAAACCGCGCTCCGTAACGTTTAAGTTTTACGTCGCCGACCCCGCTCACTTGCAGCATCTCGGCTTCGCTTTTGGGCTTGAGCAATGCCATCTGCTGCAGAGTGGCGTCGGAAAAAATGAGATATGCGGGCAATTTTATCTCCCGCGCAATATCGAGACGCAAGCGGCGAAGCGCGCCGAACAGCACAGGATCGACCTCAACATGGCCGGTGCGGCGCCGTTGTAGTTTTCTTTTTTCGACGCTGAGCCCTGCCTTGACCAAAGGCTGGTGCAGCTCCACGAATTGAAGACCGCGAAGCACTGCTGCGCCGGACTCGGTTACTTCTGCCACGTTAAATCTTTCAGGACATATCTGCAGCAGTCCGAGTTGAATGAGTTCGTTGGCGTATGAGAGCCATTCCGCGCGGGGCCGATCTTTGCCGATCGCATATGTGGAAAGCGAATCATGGCCGAATTTGGCAACCTTTTCGGTCTTCGCGCCGCACAAAACGTCAACTAGATGCAGCAAGCCGACGCTGAAGCCGCTTTTCTGCTTGATCCGCACGGCGCAAGAGAGAATCTTCTGTGCGGCGAGGGTGCCGTCAAAAGACGGGCGCGGAGTCAAGCAGTTGTCGCAGGCGCCGCAAAAATCAGGCGCCGCCCCGGTTGGGCTGAGATACTGTTCGCCAAAGTAGCGCAAAAGCTCTATGCGGCGGCAGGTGCTGCTTTCGGCAAAGCGCAGCAAGGAACGCAAGTGGTCGCGTGCAATATCGCGTTCTTGCGGAGAGGATAGTTCGTCAATGAAGCGATGAAGTTTTACTGCATCCCCCGCACTGTAGAGCATTACACATTCACTGGGCAGACCGTCACGTCCCGCTCTGCCTGTTTCTTGGTAATAGCTTTCCAGGTTCTTCGGCAGGTCGTGATGAATAACATAGCGCACATCGGGCTTATCAATGCCCATGCCAAAAGCGATGGTTGCGGCAATGATCGGAACTTCGTCGTTGATGAACTGCTCTTGGCGTTTTGTTCGTTCTTCGGCATCCAGTCCGGCATGGTAGGCCAGAGCGCTGAATCCTTTGGCGTTGAGCGCCTGAGCGATCCTCTCGGTGCCCGCGCGGCTCAGGCAGTAGATGATGCCGCTTTCGCCGGGATGATCGCGGATAACTTCGATTAGCTGCTTCAACGGCTGATCGCGCTGAATAATGCGGTAGGAGAGGTTGGGACGGTTGAAGCTTGCCACATAAGAGGCGGGGCTGCGCAGTTTGAGGAGCTGTGAAATGTCATTGCGCACCCGCAAGGTTGCTGTCGCGGTAAGCGCCATGATTGGCACATCAGGAAAACGGTCACGCAGCAGCGAGAGCTGGCGGTATTCGGGCCGGAAATCGTGCCCCCATTCAGAAATGCAGTGCGCTTCGTCAACAGCGATAAATGAAAGCTGCCAGCGTTCAAGCTGCTCAAGCATACCATCCAGAGCCAGGCGTTCTGGTGCCACGTAAAGCAGGCGATACTCGCTGTTTTCAAGCCGGCGCCGGCACTGTGCTGACGCCTCCCGGGAAAGCGATGAATTAAGAAATGTTGCTTGAATACCCTGTTCACTCAGTGCATCGACTTGATCTTTCATCAGCGCAATAAGCGGTGAAATGACAATAGTCAGGCCTGGTGCGGCGAGCGAACGAAGCTGATAGCACAGAGACTTGCCGCCCCCCGTGGGAAGCAGAGCGATGGTGTCTTTTCCGAGCAGGCTGTCTGTGATGATTTCCTGCTGCAATGGCCGGAAGAAATCAAACCCGAAATAATGCTTAAGAAGGCTGATGAGCAAGTGATTACTGGACTGCTGCATGGGCGTTTATTAAGCATAAAAACCGGCAAAGTGGAAGCCGGTCAGAAACCCACAGTTTCTTCGCCGCCATGGCCGAGAAGAATCTCAAGCCGGTGGATCCAGAGCTTATAGGTGGTGGAGAGCGGGAGCTCGACATCCGCCGCCCCTTCTATGGCTACGGATTTACCGCCGACCTGGCCGCGTCCGGTAACCGGAACGCCGTATTCTGCGCAAAGCTTCCGTATCTCGTCTTCCTTTTCAGGTTTGCAACTGACCAAGAACCGCGCGGAGGTCTCGCTGAATAAGGCTGAATCCTCACGCAGCGGCACTGGGCCGTTTGGCGAGTCAAAAGTCTGCGGGTCAATATGAAACGTGACGCCAAGTGGACGCGGGCGCATCATGCAGCACTCGGTCAGCGCGATGGCGAGCCCCCCTCCGGAAAGATCATGCACTGAGCGGGCAAGCTGTTTTTGTATCAGAGAAATCACCAGTTCGCAGGTTTTTTGCTCCGCGGCAAACTCGATATCCGGCACCAGGCGGTTCACAAATTTGTGTGCATAGTTTGCGTATTCGCTGCACCCAATTTCATTTTCCGTAAGGCCAAGCAAGAGGACGATGTCGCCCTTGCTGCGAAAACCAATCGAACAGGTCCTGCTGATGTCGTCAATGATGCCGGCCATCAGGATGGCGGGAGTCGGAAGCACGGGATTGCCTTCCGTGCCGTTGTTTAGCGATATTTCCTCAGAAAGGATAGGAATTTGCCAAATGCGGCTTGCGTCTCCCAGGCCGCGGATTGACTCGGCAAGATCGCATATTTCACGGTAGCGCTCGGGATTGCCGAAATTGAGGCAGTAGGCAAATCCTAATGGACGCGCCCCCACTGCGGCAAGATTGCGCATGCCTTCGGCGATTGTCTGCACTGTGCCGAGATAAGGTTCCATCGAGACGTATAGGGAATTGGAGTCGAGAGTCAGTGCCAGTCCTTTTTCTTTGGCGCTCGATGGGGCAGCCTCTGACAGAGCCTTGCCGGCGAGCTTCTCCATCGAAGCCGTGCTTGCGCCATTAGCCAGCGCACGCAGGCGAAATACCGCGGCGTCGCCGCCTGGGCGCTGCAGCGTATTGGCGCCTACAACCTGGTCAAACATGCGGTAGACGGGGGCGCGGGAACACAGGTTTGGATTGGCGAGCATGTCGAGCCAGATGTCCTCGAGGTGCGGCGGGCAGGAGAACTCACGTTCTTTCTCTTCTTTTTGCGCAATGGCGACCTCGCGTACCAGGGACCATTCATCTTCGACTTTGCGCTTGCGTTTTCGGAGTTTGTCCGCGTCATCGTCAAGGCGGCCGCTGCGCTTGAGCATCGGCGGAAACTGCACAACCTGAAACTGTTTCTGCACTGCGCCGCCCAGTGCGAAGAGGAACGGAATGTCCGCAGCGAGGTAATGATTCCAATAGAACTCGATGCCGTCTGCGTCGTTGACTTCGCCGACTTTAAGGCTCTCTAAGTCCCACTTGTAAAGAATCCGGTTCAGCGTCCGGTGATGTTGACGTTCGACAACCATCAGCACCCTCTCCGTCGTCTCGCTGAGAATTATCTCCAATGGCTCGTAGCCTTGACCGCGCAGTGGAATGCGATCGATATCCAAAAGTACCGGGCGGTTGACGCGTCGTGCCAAATCAAAACATGCGACAGCCAGCCCTCCTGCTCCCACGCTGACCAATTCACGAACGACCCCTGCTTCAACAGCTTCACAGCAGGCGCTGACTATCCGATTGGACAGCAGCGGGTCGCTGATTTTCAGCGTGCAGGCGGACCTGTCTCCGCGTGATGGCAGCACTGCGCCGTTTTCTTGTTTGAACCTGCTCAAGCCGTCTCGCCCTGTCGGAGCGCCGACATAGAGCACCGGACTCTGGAATTCGACCTGTCTCTGGCCGAGCGCATGTTCGGTGCGCACGATGCCCACAACTCCGCTGTTGCTCAGCGCGGCATAATTGTAGCGTTCATGAAAATAAAGCTCCCCGCCAACAATCGGCACGCCAAACTTGTTGCCGTAAGCGCTAACGCCTTCCGTAACGCCTTGAAAGAGCCGCTGGTTCTTGATCAGATCGTACGTGCCGAAACGCATTAGATTAAGCACGCCGAGAGGAGAAGCTCCAACTGTGGCAAGTTCTTCCATCGCCAAATCAATCGCTGTCTGGGCGCCATAAAACGGTTCGATCAGCGTCTGTGCATTGTTGTTGCAGACGCGAAGCGCCAGATATGCGCCTTCCTCGATTTTTGTCAGTGCCAGCCGCAGGCCCGGAATGCGCACGACTTTTGCATCATCCCGTTTGATCGTGTCCAGCAGAGCAGCGGAGCTCTTATTGGAGACCTCGTCTGACCATAGCGTTGCGAAGATAGAACATTCAAAGTGATTTGGTGCGCGCCCGAGACGGTCGACAATACGCTCCCATTCGACGTCATCAAGACCAAAGGCCAAACCCTGTTCCATCGTTATTGGCGGATACAGCCTTTCTCTTCGCGCTTTGATTGCCACTGAAAAGATCCTTAAAACTTAGAAAAAAGGACGGTTTTTATCGCAAGCCCACCGTTGATTATAGTTATGACGGCAGATGCCGGGGAAGACTTGATTTAGAAAGCAAAGCACGAATTGGCTGGGCCGGACTACTGTCCTGCGGCTCGCACCTAACGGAGTAATGCTAACGCCAGATGAAGCGGTCGCCCGCCAGACGCTGCTTCAAATCGCGCATCAATGCATCCTCATCCGCCTCAGCCGGCGCATAATACGTTACCGAGAAACGCAAATAAGGTCCGGCATCATCCCAAGGAACGGTGCAGATTGAGCGTTCGCGGATAAGAAATTGCGAAGCATCCTCGGCAGATTCGAAGACCGGGCCGTTTTCGACGCCTCTTGGCGCACGGACGTACAAAAAGTATGTGCCGCCGGGCATCTTAGCCTCAAACCCGATTTCGTTCAGCGTCTGAACTAGTTTCTGCAGCCGGCGCTGATATTTGATTCTGATGCGAGAGGAAATCGACGTGTTGTCCAGTGCTGCGGCAGCAGCCTTTTGAATGGCGATAAATTGCCCGCTGTCGCAGTTGTCCTTTACGTCAGCGATTGCCCGCACAATCAGTTCGTTCCCGGCGAAAAAGCCGAGCCGCCAGCCGATCATGTCGAATCCTTTACTCATCGAATGAATTTCTATGCCGACATCCTTGGCACCTTTGATGCTTAAAAAGCTCAGCGGCTTCCGGCCATAGGTCAGCATGATATGTGCGGCATCGTTGACAACAACGATTTCGTGCTTCTTGCCAAAGGCAATCGCGCGCTCAAAAAACTCTTCGTCGGGCACGGCTCCGGTCGGGCTGTTTGGATAGTTAAGGACGAGCAGCTTTGCGCGCTGCTTGACGCCGTCCGGAATCTGCTCAAGCTGCGGCATGAAGCTGTGCTCTTCGCAAAGCGGCAGCCGGTAGACTTCTCCGCCATAATACTTGGTGTGCGTCCCGGCGACAGGGTACCCGGGAACAGTCATCAGCGTGATATCGCCCGGATTGATAAATGCCGCGGGCAGCATCGCCAAAGCAGTTTTTGAACCGATGCAGTGATTAACCTCCTTTTGGGGGTCAATTTCCACGTCAAACTCGCGTTTCATCCAGCGGGCGGCGGCATCTTTGTACTCCTGAATACCGTTATCGGCGTACCCGCGGTTTTCCAGCTTATCCGCTTCCGCCTTGAGACATACGCGCACTTCCGGGTCGGCCATCTCATCGTTCTCGCCAATTCCGAAATCAATCAAACTCCGGTGCGGAGCATCCTTTAGCGCGGCTCGTTTTGCCCGCTTAATTTTCTCGAATTTGTAAATCTCCGTGCCTTTGCCGTAATTGGCGCCGCCGATTCTTTCCGCAAAAAGTTTCTGAAAATATGGATCGGGCATGTCTTGTGCTCCCTGCTGTTAAACTTTACCGGCTAAGGCCATTTGTTTTGCGGCATCTGCCGCTTCGCGGCTGAGCTGCAGGCGCTGGCGCAGCTCTGATGCAAACCGCTGCTCGTATTTATCGATCAATTCATCAGCGATGATCACTTTCCAAACCATCGCCAGAATTAATTGCTTTTGCTTTTCGTCGAAGTTCGCATTGATCACCCCAAGAAACTCGTCGAATTTGCCTTCTTGCTGCCGGAGCTTGTCCGCCTGCTCGAGAATTTCCAGAGTTTCAGTGTCGCTGACGTTTAAATGCTTTTCCAGCGCAGCAAAAATGGTGCGTACTTCCTCCGGAGCGTAATCTAAATCCGCTCCCGCCATTTCCAGAAGCAGCATCCCCGTGGCGATGGCCAGGTCTTTCGAAGTTGGTTCTCCGCCCTTGTTGACTTTCAGGCTGGTTTCACCTTTTAGAAAATCTTTTATATTCTCAAGCATTACTCTCTCCTTCGTGGAATGCCCCTGCCGGAACACGTGTTTCAGACTGAGTTATTAGCAAAATATGGCTCAATATCACAACAGTTCAACGCTAGAGCGGATTAACTTCCAGTGTAGCTGGAAGTTAATCCGCTCTAGGGCACGCCGGGATGGCGTGCCCGGAGGCCGCAGCGCCGCTGCGGCCTCCGAACTGCGCGAAATTGCTCACGGATGAGCAATTTCGCGCGCTATACCAGCTAGAGCAGTTTGCACAAAGATTACACGGCTCGCCTCAGGCGAGTCCTTATTTCTCGCTACACCATAAGTCAAACTGCTCTAAGTCTGGTTTTCCTGTATTTTACATCTGGTTTCCTGGTTATGCTTACGCGAGAATACGAAGCAGCGCATAATTCGAAAATGGAGGCCGCGTGCCGGCGAAGAGTCTGAAAAGCATCGGTTTAAGTGATCTGCTTGGCATCTACCTGCTCGCCGTCCTTGTTTTTTTCGGAGAAACGCTTGCCGGAGATCCAGGATTGGGCTGGCACCTGCGTACCGGACAGTGGATCTTGGAACATCTGCGCATTCCGGCAGCAGACCCCTTCTTGGCATCTGCCGGACATGCTCGCTGGATCTGCAACCAGTGGCTTGGCGATGTGATTCTTTGGCTCTGCTATCGCGCGGGAGGTTTTGCGCTGCTTCATGCTTTTGCGGCCGGGTTATGTATCGCCGTTTATGTCTTTGCACTTGGGCCGCTTCTCAAACACGAAGTGCGCTCGCCGCTTAGTGTTTTCCTGGCGCTGTTTCTATGCGCGCTCCTCGGCAAAATACAGTGGTTCATCCGTCCGGTCTTGTTCTCGTTCGTCCTTGCTGCCTTAGTTTATCGCGCAGTGTACATCTTATACCAAGCTGCGGCCGGATGCGGCATGACGAACCATCGGCGCCGGGTTTTTTACGGCCTGCCGGTGTTGTTTGCGCTCTGGGCCAATCTCCATCCAGCGTTTAGCGTTGGCTTGGGCATCATCCTTATTGCGGCCATTGCGGCTGGGTTGGATGGCGTGTTTCTGCGGCGGGAGAATCAAGCAGAGCTGCTACGGTCGGCCCAGCGGCTATTCTGCTTGTTTGTTCTTTGCTCTGGAGCAACGCTGCTTAACCCCTATGGTTGGTCATTGCATCACGAAATCTGGTCTTTGCTTGGCAGTTCGTATTTCATGACGCTGAATAGGGAGTGGTTTCCGCCGGAGTGGAGGAATCAAGCCTTTTGGCCTTTTGGTTTCGCCGGAGCGGCATTTGTCGGTCTGTTTGCGTTTTGCGGCCGGGGCGCTCTCACCATCTTTGAGATCATTTCAGCCGCGGTATTCTTTGTGATGTCGCTTCTTCAGCGCCGCTATATTCCTTTTTTCGGTATTGCCGCAGCGCTGCCCTTTGCGAAACTCATTGCTCGATCCAGTTTGACAAGCAAAACAGCGCCTGCCGGGTCGCGTACGCGTCTTCTCTGCATGCTGCGGCGTGCGGACTCTGGTTTGGCCGCCCTGCCGGCGCGCGCCTCTGCGTGGGGTTATTCGTTTTGCTTTTGGCTGGTCATAGCCGCTTACGGTGCTTGCTTCAGCCGCCTTCCGTTTCGTTCGGCTGAAGACTCGGGTTTCTCCCGAAGTTTCCCGCATGATGCAGTGCAGAAAATGAGAGAGAATGAAGCCGGCACGCAAGGAGCAGTTTTCAATCATCCCGATTGGGGCGGCTATGATCTGGACTTTCTATCCGTTGCGGCGTGCTTTTATCGACGATCGTAACGAATTGAATGGGCAGGCGAAGTATGAAACATTTTTTCATGTAGAGCACGCTGCTCCGCTATGGCGGGAAGTGCTTGAAAAAGGAGGTTTCGCATGGGTGCTCATCGGAGCGGACTGTCCGCTTGCGCACCAGCTGCGGCAGTCTGCGGATTGGGAAACTCTCCACGAGCCGTCCAGCGGGAGCACGGATCGAAGCATGGCCGCACTGTTTCGCAAACGGCGGCAGCAAGAGCAGCCTTGAGGCAGATTAATTCAAGGCGAATGAACTGCGCATCGCTTAGAAACGGAGCATCATCTGATTGATAACCAATGCTGAAACTTGACGTAGCGATGGTGTTTTGTTAGGGTTAGGCTTCGCCGGGGCAGTGGCACTTTGCGGCGGTATTTTCCCCGGCGGGCAACTAAAATATAAGCAAGATCGGCATGCTAAGCAGAAACGGCCTGAATATCAGCATCGTTATCATTATCGAGGTGCTCCTTATTTGGAGCTGGTGCGGGCCGCCTGCGTGAAGGCGTGTAGGCTTAGAAAAGCCCCCGCACCGTAAAAAGTGCGGGGGCTTTTTTTTGGCGATTCTGCCGGAGCCGATTTTGCGGCGAATTCTTCGTTGCGGAAGATTTCACCTCAGTGCCGCCGTGCTGTAGCACGGCTCCTTCGGTGAAATTTCCGCGCCTCGACTTCGCCGCAAACTCGGCTCCGGCAGGCGGAAGTTGATTTTGCGGCGAATTCTTCGTTGCGGAAGATTTCACCTCAGTGCCGCCGTGCTGTAGCACGGCTCCTTCGGTGAAATTTCCGCGCCTCGACTTCGCCGCAAACTCGGCTCCGGCAGGC
>JAKPSH010000277.1 GCA_029555385.1 Pseudomonadota bacterium | reverse complement strand
ATAGTCCGGGAAATCCCGGCGAAACTCCCCCGAGCATGACAATAACGTGTCGATCTGAATCATAAGCCATGGCATGGCTTGTTAAAGGAGGAGGCGTTGCCAGATACCAGCGCTCGCAATCTCCGATCGCGAATGAGTTAGTTGCGGCGAATGCCAGCGCGATCAATTGCCCTAAAAACAAATATGTAACTTTCGCCATATGCTGTTGCCGTCCATTTTAGTGGCGAAGAGCAAGGTGCACCGTTGGTTCACGAGGCTATTTTTTGCTCAGGTTAAACTTTGTCGAAAAACTTACCGACCTATTTTCGCAACACTACGCCGCGCCGCGGTTTTGTCAATATTTGCAAAGACTGAAAAGGGTTATGGGTTCGGGCGCTGCATCCGTCTGAAGGAATAATCAGCGGCGGTAATCGGTTACAACCGGCCTAAACAAATCCGGTCATGGCCTTAGTTCTTTAGCCCCCAATTCAAGTAGCAAGCGTTCACCTTAAGCGGAGCTCGCGGCTGTCCCCTGCCCCGCCGAACCTCGCGCACACCAGGATCTACGAACAAAAGGCTGAGTAGCCGCCAGCGGGCCTTCGGGCCCGCTTCCTCTCCGCCTTGAGAGGAACTCGCAACCTCTCCGCTACCGGCCCTCCCCTCCCCGCTCGTGCAGTTCCGCCCAGCCGGAACAAGCTCTGGTTGCTCCGCTGCAGCGCCCGCGCCAGGCCGGCGGGCCGCCCGCATAGCGGAAACCTGTCACGGGCGCTGCTGCCGCTTCGCGCCCGGCGCTTGTTCTCTGCCCCTGTTTTCGCTTCCTCCGGTCAGCGTGTGGTTGGTCTCCAGGAATTTGTGAAAGACCAACCACACGCCGCCCGAAGGAAGTTGTTTGTGGGCGGTGGTTAACGAAATGACGGAGGCAATCACGATGAACCTGATGACTGATGAACTGAAACAGCAAATGCCTGCACTCTACAGCCAAGAGCATGAAGGCGATCCTTTGGCGCGCGTCAAGTTCTTTACGCCTTGGGCGGGCTGGACCTGGTACGGAATCGAATTTGACGGGGAAGACCTCTTTTTCGGTTTTGTCGACGGGCTCGATGCTGAGCTTGGATATTTCTCGCTCGCAGAGCTTGAGACGATTCAAGGGCCTGGGGGATTGCGCATTGAACGTGACCTGTACTTCCAACCCACGCCGTTAAGCAAGCTAAACGGCAGGCAGCTTTCTGTTGATTAGCACCCGGGGGCGGCACGCCCCCTTTCGGTCGCTTTCCATTTTCGGTGAATACTTCGTTCCCCTTTGTTCAACTCACTTTCCTGCCGCTGCGCAGCTTCTAAGCCCGCTCCCCCACCCTGGTCTTTTCCCTGCAGCCGTCGCGCCAGAACGCTTTCGCTCCCGGCAATGCCGGGCCAGTCACGCCGGCTGCGGCCGGCAAAAGCCTTTTCCCCACCAGCTTAGAAGCCGCTCCACTTAAGTCCTCCACTCCCGGGTTTTTTGGTTCCGGACCTTCAAGTGAAGGAACCAAAAAACCCTAAACGTGGAGGAACAAATCATGAAAGTTGAACAAGCAAAAGAAATCGCAGAAAAGGCCCTTCAAGAACTAATCACTGCTCTTGAGCAGGGAAAAAGCGAAGCGCTAAAAAGCTACCTTGGCACGATGGCAAAATTTCATCACTACAGCTTTGGAAACATCATGCTGATTGGAAGCCAAATGCCGCAGGCTTCACGCGTTGCAGGCTTTAACGCCTGGAAGAAGTTAAATCGGTTCGTTAAACGCGGCGAAAAGGGCATTATGATTCTTGCCCCGCTCGTTTACAACCGCAGCCCCAAAGACGGCGCAGAAGACGAAAAAACCATTGCTGGATTTCGCGCAGTGCACGTCTTCGACGTAACCCAAACCGAAGGAGAACCGCTCCCGGAACTAAGTGAAGTCCAAGGCGACCCCGCCGAAAAGCTCGATTCTCTAAAAGCGTTAATTTCAAAGCACGCAATTGAGCTTGAATATACAGACGAAATCGCCCCGGCCGAGGGCATGTCCAAAAACGGAAAAATCCTCATTCTCCCGGACCTCTCCCCTGCCCATGAATTCTCGGTTCTTACACACGAACTCGCCCATGAACTCCTCCACCAAAAGCACCGCGAACGCGAAACCACCCGCACCATGCGTGAAACCGAAGCCGAAGCCGTGGCCTTCGTGGTCACTTCGGCAATCGGCCTCAACACCAACACCGCAGCCGCCGACTACATCCAGCTCTGGAAAGGCGATAAAGACACCCTTTGCGAATCACTTCACCACATACAGCAGGCGGCAACCGAAATCCTCTCCGTTATCGGTTCAGATTAGGGGCGAAAGCCCTTTTCGCCGACTGTCCCCGCCCCACCCGGGGATCGCACGCAAGACTGCCACGATAAGAGGGGAAAGGCGGAAAAAGCCGTGAGTTTTTAGCCGACTTCACTACGATCGGCCGATAAGGCTTGATACATGGCAATTCATTCCGGCTGCGCTTGCAAGTAGGCAGACGTTCGTAATGACACAAGAATAAAACCGCCCCTTTACAATCCGCCCGATCATGCTTACGATCACTATATAAGCATCAGGAGTTCTTCCCTTTGCGGAAGACGCCAACCGATTGCCGAAACGGCAACACGGTGGTTTCACTGGAATACCAGTGGATGTGGGTATCACGGATACCAAACATTAAAAGTTCTCCTGGTGGATTAACAAAGAATCGCAGGAGGACTTATGAGACCGAGAATCCCTTCACATTATCCAATAAGCAAATTAATCTCTGACGTTTTCAATAACTCAGGCCTTAGGCCAAAGGACTTTGTTCTAAAGCTTGGCTACAAGAACGCGGATAAAGGCGTACGGAAGATGGATAGATGGATTAAGAAGGCCGAAGGCACCTCCTTTTTTCTTCTCCAGCTGGTAGAGGCTTTTCACGTTCCTAAAAATGACATCCAGAAAGCGCTCGAGGAGACAAAGGCAATTGCAGAAAAGGAAGAGGACGAAGCAGAAAGGAAGGCCGAGGAACTAAGGGAAAAGCACTTTGTGCCATGGATATACATAGAGACATACGCTCAAGGGCCAAGGCCCGGGCAAATTTACCTGTTTGCTCTAACGGGTGGTCAGTCAAAACGCATAAAGCTTTCCCGTGCGCTCCTCGGCATGGACAAAGAACGTGCTATCCGGATTGTCTCGTGGCTGGTGAAACGTCATTATAAGAAGACGCGGGGGTACGCCACCGCCTACGGTCCGATTAGCGGTTATCGTTTTGTTCGGACGTTCGAGGAGAATATTCTCTTCGATATCGAGGGCCGACAACTTGAGGTTGTGCAGTCGAGGTTCAAGATACCTTATAGCTTTGGCTGGTCATTTAAGGGGACGAAGGACCAGACGATAAGTATTCTCAAAGATGAGGACTGGAGTTGTTTGCCTAACGGGTAATGGCGTCGCAACTAGGAACCCCGCATTGCAGAGCGTCAGCGGGAATAAATGAACTTGGAACAAGAACAGGAGATCTACTGCCATGTGTGAACTGCTTGCGCTGTCTTTTAATCGCCCTGTCCGCCCTTCCCTCTCCTTTCGGGGGTTTCAACATCGGGGCGATTACAATCCGCACGGCTGGGGCCTCGCCTGCTACCCGGATAAATCGGCCCACATTTTCAAAGAACCGGTCAGGGCCAGAGCAAGCGGCCTGGCCCAATTCCTCCGGAATTATCCGCCACTTCGGAGCCGCATCTTTATCGCGCACGTCCGCTATATGAGCTGCGGCGAGCCGTGCTTCGCCAACACTCATCCCTTCTCCCGTGAGCTGCGGGGCGAGGACATTGTCTTTGCACACAACGGCACGCTGTGCGGGAGATTGGTGCCGGTGCCAGGCCCGTATGCACCGATCGGCGGAACCGATTCGGAGCGTGCCTTCTGCGCGGTGCTCAACTGGATAACAGCAGAGCAGGTCGACCTGAGAAATTTCGAGCGCCTGCACACAAAGCTGAGCGAATTAAACGAGCAGGGAAGCCTAAACGTCCTCTTTTCAAACGGCGTGTGTCTTTATGCCTATCATGACGCCCGGGGCTATAAAGGCCTTCACCTTCTTCGGCGCGAAGCTCCTTTTGAAAGGGTCAGACTCAACGACGAAGACTGGGAAGGCGAGCTACGGGGAGAGAAAGGAGCAGATGAGCGGGGGTATTTAATCGCGAGCGCGCCGCTCACAGACGAGAACTGGCGGCCATTTGAGCCCGGCTCGCTTCTCGTCTTTGAGAATGGGGAGCAGATCTATAACAGTTCACAGCTCTCATAAAGGAGGCAAATGTTAGGCGCAATAATTGGTGACATCGTCGGGAGCGTTTACGAGTTTAATAACCACCGCGCGCTTGAATTTCCTTTCTTCAGGGATGATTGCTTCTTTACAGACGATACGGTTCTTCCTCCCTCGATTCGAATCGCTAAGTTGCACTCCCGCCTGGTGACCGGCGGCTAAACATTCCCAGCGGGAAGCTCGTCATCACAAACCGGCACGATTATCCCGAGAGTCGTCCGCAAAAAATAAGCAAGCCGCTGGAGGGTAGCCTCACCGCCCCTTCCTAGCCGGGGAAATACAATTGTAATTGCTGCTGCTGCCTTCGTGTCGCGTGCGATGGCAAGTGAAGAGAAAACGTCTTCAATGTATTCGGAAGAAAAAGCAAGCTTTTCGCTTTCGTCATGCGCCATGAACGCAAAAGCACCGCAGTCGATGTGCAGGATAAGCTCTTCCTGCCCGGCATGCTCGATGACAATCGATCGAAGTAGATTCGGCAGACGAATGGGCGAAACGGTAGAAAAGTTCTTCGCCTTAAGCTCTGAGGGCGGATCGTAGTCGGCAGATGCTAGGTGGACCCAGTCGATGCTGTCATATAAAGCGCCCAGAAACACAGCTAAGCAATTGGTATCGTCTACAACGTAGCCTCTGGTCGACGGCGGCTGGGCGCGGAGGTTGTAATATTCGGAAAGGCTGAGCTCTTTAAGTTCGGCATAAGGCACATCGACGTAGTTTTCCTCGTGCCACGATAGATTGAACCTGCTCATGGCAATTAACTGGTAGTGCTCCTCGGGCCGGACATGCTGAAGCCAGGCCCAGCTTAAAGCAGCATGCTGATCGCTTATGTAGATATTGCCTTGGCGCAAGAAGAACCGAGGGTCTCTTGATGCCCGGTCCCAGCCGCGAAAAGGTACAAGCCAATCCGTTTTTCTTTCATCGTTCATAAGCTTCAGTCCTAACTGAGGGGAATTCGCGTAACCATTTCCAGGCATGCTTGTTCGGCTTCCTTTCTTCGGATACGCGCTGTATCCCGAAGAAGCTTAGGATTGCCAAGAAGCGCCCGACCCTCGGCAACGAGTTTTCCAAACCGCTCTTTAAGCGCGGGGTTCGCGTGCGGGCACTCTGCGACGACTGCCTCCGCCCAAGTCAAATAATCTTCCCTCCGCTGTACGGTCCAATCACGGGGGGGATTAAATATAATATCACTCACATTCGATATCTTATCCGCAAGCTTAATCAGCGCTGCGTCTTTGGATAATCTCGAGGCGTGCTCAATTTGGAAATATTTTCGCTCTTCTTTTCGGAGCGACTTGTCGTCTGTCACCTCTTCCACAAGTGCGCGCACCCGTGCGCTGAAGATATTCTCAAGTTCCTCAGGCGTTGTTTCCGTGTCCTCAAGCGTGTCGTGGAGCATTGCCGCTGCAAGGATTTCTTGGTCAGTAACCTCGCCTGTGAGCATCAGCGCAGTACATACGGCAAATAGGTGCTCTATGTATGGGGTTTCTTTTTTGTCCTTTCTGGTCTGTTCAGCATGTTTATTTCCGGCAAAGGCTATAGCGCGCGCCAGGAGCGGCCTGCGCTTAAGTCGGGCCGCCTTTTGCTCTGGTGTCAACGGGATTTCCCACGCGCATTTTTCTCCCATCCCGCGCATGTATTTGTCCCATCCCGGACCGTCCTTCTCCATGTAGTCAAGCCATTCGACTTCTCTTTGCCTCTCGTTTTCATCCATTTCATCGAAGGATATTGGATACGGCCAGCTAAATTGTCTTATGATGCCGCCAAGGTAGGCTTCCCACGGATTTCTGTATTTCTGTCTGCATTTTGAACTCATATGTCTCTCTCTTCCTCTTTCTCTTTCGTTACAAGAGAAGCATAGCGCCGAAAGCACTATTCTTATAACGAATTGTATGCAATGCTATTATGCAGCACCTGCATAGTCGGAGGCGTGATGGAAATTCAACAGCTCAGAGGTTTTGT
>JAKPSH010000258.1 GCA_029555385.1 Pseudomonadota bacterium | reverse complement strand
GGATAGAAGAGAAAAGTAACCAAAAGCGGCAGGCTTAACGGCGAACCTGCCGGAAAGTATAGCGAACGGAAGATCACTGCCGCAGCGATTAACAACAGCACATTCACCCAAAAGAACACGGCTGCAGATGCCGCATACGGCAACTGCAGTACGGGATAAAGCAGCACAAAGATGAACGGCGGATTCCACATCATCAGCGGCTGCGTGCCGGCGCGCCCCAGCTCTCTCTGCATGGCGAGCATTGCCGCTGGGTCATACGGATTACCGCCGCGGCCGGCGATATGAAAAGCTGTCCAATACTCGATAAAATCAAGGTTGTGCAACGTCGCGGGTTTTGGAAAAACTGCGCGGCAGAGCAGCGCACAAACCACCGCAGCAGCAAAGACCGCCGCGGCCTTCCCAACCGTTCTCGACTTGCTCACTTTCATGCCGCCTATCATAAGCAGTTCAGCGTCAACTGCCAATGGCGGATAAATTTACGCCAGCAGCTTCCAGCCAACACCCATAATTCCCAGATCAACCAAGATATGAGAGACCCATGCACCGGAAAGCGTCCCCTGCTTTTGATATAGCAGACTCCAAATAATTCCACCTGCCCCAACTAGAGTTCCCAGGACGATACCCCAAGGCAGCGAAAAAAACTCGCTGGCGACAACCACATGGTGCGCGGCAAACGACAATCCGGCAATCAGATGCGCCGCTGGAGAGGCCAATAACCGGCGCAACGTACCGTAGACAAACCAGCGCCAGTAGTATTCCTCGATCAAAGAATGAATGATCGAAAGGAACAAAGCGAAGCTCCAGTAATAGTTCAAGATGCCGAGCGCCACGGCTTTCTCACGAATTTGCGGCGTACTGGCTGCCATTACGCCGCCAATTTCCGTCTCCATCAGAGCGAACATCAGAACCACAACCGCAGCTCCGCTTAACACTCCCCAGGGCAGTGCTTTCCAGTGCAGCTTATCGTAAAGCGAAAAACACGGTCCCGGCTCCTTGAGCACGAGCGTGGCCACGGTTATTGGCCAGAGCAGCGTAAAAAGTTTGGTCGCGCCGTACAGATAACGCGCAAAGATATGCTCACTGAACAAAACAAAATAAAACAAAGACGATATGAAAGGGACTGTCATGGCCGGAAGCACAACAAGCCATAGTTTCGTTCGCGATTTATTCTTCATCGCTTAATTATCCAGTATAACGCGCAAAGTTACCGCGAACTGCTGAAAGTCCGCCGCCGGAACCTCAAGTAGTATGCAGATGATATACGGTATCGGGGGCTTCTTTCTCGGAAGGCCGCACGTAAACCAGCTCCGAGAGAATATCTTTCTCTTCTTTGCGCTTTCTCTCCGGAAGCGGGCGCTCTTGCGCAAGCAGCACGAGAGAGCGGGCTTTAACGAGATAAGTCGAAACTAAGTCGATACGCGGCTTTCGCACATCGCGCGGATCCCGGGAAGTATCAAAAACGAGCTGCCATTCCGTCTTATGCGGTCCCGCTGGCATGACAAACGGGATGGACTCCCAATGCGCGTTAATCAGGAAAAGAAAAGAATCATCCACCAGCCGTTTACCGCGCACATTGTATTCTTGCAGATTGTCGCCTTGCAGCAGCAAGCCGAAACAACGGGTATAAGCGTTGTGCCAATCCCGGGAATGCATCAGCATTCCTGTCGGTTTATACCAGTGGATCGGATTCCCCTTGTGGGGAAAATGACAGTTAGTGAAGCTGTCGCGCCGGAAAACGAAGTGCTTCTTGCGCAGCGCAATAAGATCAGCGGCAAACTGCAGCAGCGTC
>JAKPSH010000246.1 GCA_029555385.1 Pseudomonadota bacterium | reverse complement strand
TTCTGAAACTTCTTGACAAATACCGCATAACAGTAAGCACACGCATGAGCGCAGCCAACATAGGGGTTGATGACATAATCGGTAAGCGAACTTTTCGTCAGACAAGTTTTGCATGATATCTGCTTAATAATCATGAGTTAGCGAGAGAAAGTTGAGCGAATTGCGGATGATCGTGGTCGATTTTAACAGATTAGTCTGCAACAAACGAATGCGCTTTTGCGCTATTTGCCAAAGAACGTCTAAATTGGGCGTGCGGCAGCAAAGAATCACGAAAATGAAGAGATTAAGCTTATGGCCAGACAAGTGATCGGAGTAATGGGACCCGGGCAAGGAGCAACGTCCGAGGATGTGGGGTGTGCGATGGAACTGGGAAGACTAATTGCGCAGAAGGGCTATGTGCTGCTCAGCGGCGGGCGTGCTCAGGGTGTGATGGATGCGGTAAACCGCGGTGCCAAAGAGCGCGGGGGTTTGACTGTCGGCGTGCTTCCGTCCGGAGACAGAGAGGGGGTGTCGCAGTATGTGGATGTCGCCATTGTTACGGATATGGGCAGCGCGAGAAACAACATTAACGTGTTGTCCAGCGATGTTGTCGTGGCTGTCGGTGTGGGGTCCGGCACAGTTTCGGAAATTGCCCTGGCGCTCAAGGCCCAGCGCCATGTTGTGTTATTGAATTGTCCGAGTGAAGCCGTGCGGTTTTTTGCCAAGCTGCATCAGGACAGGGTACACAGCGTAAATGACGCCGTCGAAGCGATGGCAAAAGTAGAAGAACTGATCAGCAGGCAATAAGAGGCATAACAGCTAATGGGTCTGAACGTCGTCGCAGCTTCTAAACCGGCGGTGCCGGAGATCCCGCCCGAGCTGGAGTCGAGCGGCAAGGCTACCCTGGCGATTGGCGGCATGTGGTGTACGAGCTGTGCTAAAGCCGTGGAAGCGATGTTCGCTAAACAACCCGGCGTAAAACAGGCTAGTGTGAGCTTTGCCAGTGAGACAGCGCGCGTCCATTGGGATACTGGCCGGACGGTGCTTTCGAGAATCATCGAGCCTGTGCTTAAGCTTGGCTATGGCATATCCCCCGTAACACGTGCGGATGCACAGTATCAGAATATCAAGCGTGAGGTTGACGATCTAAAAAAGCGTCTGGTTTGGGCGGCTGGGGGCGCCGGCTGGACAATGCTTGTTTCTCTCGTTGATCATTGGCCGGGCCGGATGACGGCGCTTGAGCCTGAGGTGCGCACAGGCGTTTTCCTCAGCGCAGGTGCGGCTTGCATCTTAGTGATCTTTTACAGCGGGCTGCCGTTTCTTCGGGCGGGAATGCGCACGCTCAAGGCCGGGGTTCCCGGGATGGATTTCTTGATTTCGGCAGGTGCGTTGAGCGCGGCTGCACTGTCCTTCTGGAATTTGTTTCGCGGTGCCGGGCATTTATACTTTGATGCAGCGGCGATGCTTATCGCGTTTCTTCTTGGCGGGCGCATCATTGAACACGCGGCACGCCGGAAAAGCCGGAGCACGCTGCAAACACTGCTCGCGGAAGCTCCGGCACGCGCCTCTGTGCTCACAGGGGACGGTAAAGAGGCGAGAAGGGCTGTGGAGGAGATTCGCTGCGGAGAGCGCATCAGAATCCGCCCCGGTGAGCGCATTTCGCTTGACGGCATTGTGCGGCAAGGTGAATCGGCGGTGGATAATTCGCTGATTACAGGTGAGTCGCGACCGGTAGATGTTGGTCCCGGCATAAGAGTTCTGGCGGGAGCGATTAATACAGACGGAGAGCTGATTGTCGAGGTGGAGCAGGAGAAAGGGGAACGGCGGATTGATCATATTTCCCGAAAAATGGGAGAGATCCTGGCCGAGAAGGCTCCTTACGAAACGCTGAGTGCTGAACTTGCGCAAAAGCTGGTGCCGGTTGTCTTTGGCGTAAGTTTATTAAGTGCGGTTTGGGCGATTTTCGGCGGCTCGACAACAGAGGAAGCGATCGTGCGCGCCGTGTCGGTGCTCGTCATCACATGCCCGTGCGCCTTGGGGCTGGCTACCCCGATGGCCTTGATGGTTGCACTCGGCGAGGGTGCGAAGTTTGGCTTGGTCTTCCGGGATGGTGAGACTATTGAGAAGCTGGCGCTGGTCAACGAAATCTATTTTGACAAAACCGGAACGCTTACTGAGGGAAAGCCGGCTGTGGCCGCGCTCCTGCCGGCACAGGGAGTGAGCGAAGAGGAGCTGCTTGAGGCTGCGGCATTGGCCGAATCGGGCAGTGAACACCCCATTGCGCACGCTGTGCTTAAACGCTGGGGCAAGGAACGCGTGAACCAGGGGACCGTGCGAGCCTTTGCCGGCAAGGGGGTCGAATGGAGCGGGCAGAATGGTGACATAATCCTGGCGGGCTCTGCGGCTTTCTTGCAGGAGAAGGGGGCTGCACCGTCTGGCGGGGTGAATTTGCAGGCAACGGCGGTTTATACCGCAAAGAATGGG
>JAKPSH010000231.1 GCA_029555385.1 Pseudomonadota bacterium | reverse complement strand
ACAAAAGTTGGAACAAGTTTGCGGGATCATTCTTGATGCTCTGAACGATGAGAAGATCCATCTTGATTCACTGATTGTTCTTGCCCAGTCACTAACCAAAACTCTGAAGATCGTGGTCGAAGATTTGGGAACTGAGGGCCTGGGAGAACTCCGGAGCTGTTACTGTAAAGCAGCATTCGATGATATCAACCGGGACGCCTCGCAAGGGCTGGAAAAATTGAACGATCCGGGGAAAGTTGGATTTCTGACATAGGCGGCCGCAGATTACTGTCATTTTCTTGGTGGCAGTATCAACTCTCCGCAAGACAATAAGTGCGAAGAATGGAGTTTCAGGTGGGCTTATCGGCTATTTAGTAGTAGTCTTAAGGGATGCCTTAGATACCGATTAGGACAGATGAATTTAACCGACGAACTTCAAACTTTGCTTATTCGGCTGGCCTGGGATTCGATTGATTACGGTCTGGAGAAGCATAAACTCCTCAGTCTGAATCTCGCGCAGCTTCCCGCAGAACTTCGCGAAAAGCGGGCTACATTTGTCACGCTGCATCGCCAAGGAAATCTGCGCGGCTGCATCGGCGCGATTGACCCCGTTCGCGCCCTTGCTGAAGATGTGGTGCACAATGCGCACGCGTCCGCATTCCGCGATCCGCGATTCTCGCCGCTAAAACGCAGCGAATATTCCGAGCTCGATCTCGCAATTTCAATTCTCAGCCTGCGCGATTACTTAGAATTTGCTTCAGAGGAAGAACTTCTCCAAAAAATCCGTCCCGGCATTGACGGCTTGGTGCTTGAAGAAGGATTTCATTGCGGTGCTTTTCTTCCTGTCATGTGGGAACAGCTTCCTACGCCAAAAGTCTTTCTGCAGAACTTGAAACGAAAAGCAGGCCTGCCGATGAATCACTGGTCGTCCGAAATCGCCGTCTCCCGCTTTACCGCGGAGTATTACTTGACCAGCGATGGTCCAGCGGTCAAGCATTAGCAGCACCCGGCAGCATTACTCTGGGCAAAGCCAATAGCGTACCGCCAAGGCAATATTGATTCCCTTATTCTAGGGATAACCGCGCTCGCCGGAGTCTAAAACACGCAAGCCAGAAGGCATAACACCGGTTACGGTGCTCCTTAGCGTTTCGACTATCGCGTCGCATTCGTCTTCGCCCCTCGAACCAAATCACATGCCCGTGCGTAGTCGCGCGGGTCAACGACATGAAGCGACGGGTTGCCCATTTCTCCACCGCGCCGAGCAACAAGCCCTTGCGAAGTCATGTTCTTTGCGTAGGTCTTAATTCCCTGCTTATCCAAATCGGCCTGCAGCGCTAGAAGTTCGCTTTCCGAAGATAATTGCACAATCAAGTCAGATGCCGGCCGGCCAGAGATAAGAATGTAAAGAACTGCGCCGAGCAACAGCAAGCCAAGCAACAAAAGTATACTCATAGACTTTTTATCCTACACGAAAGCCGCGGACGTTAATACCGATTTTCTTGCCGATCCATGGTGCACCTGATAGATGTAACAGAAACACTTTGGCCCAGGCAAAACAGCTCGCTCCCCTGGAACGGAGCAAGGAATCCCGATCGTGAAATTGCACATACTCATTTTCGCTTTTTTGATTCTTGGCGCATGCTCCTCTGCCTCTCCACCCCAGGCCAGAGATAAGAAACTCAAAATCGTCGCCACTACCGGCATGATTGCCGATGCAGCTAAACACGTTGCTGGCGACCGCGCCAAAGTTTCTGCTTTGATGGGTCCGGGAGTGGATCCCCACCTTTTCAAGGCCTCCCGTTCGGAAATCGTCCTTCTGACTCAAGCTGATATCATCTTCTACAACGGACTGTTTCTCGAAGGAAAGTTAATTGATGCACTAACACGCATAGCAGCATCCGGCAAAAAAGTCTTTGCCGTGACAGAGAAAATAGACCGCCAATATCTCTTGGAACCACCAGAATTCGCCGGTCACTATGACCCTCACGTTTGGATGGATCCGCCAGCCTGGGCTAAAGTTGTTGAGTTCATCCGCGACCGGCTGGCTGACATCGCGCCGGAAAACGCTCACACTTTTGCGAACAATGCCGCGCACTACCTTGAACAACTGGATCAGCTCAACCGTTATGCCGAACAAGTACTGCAAACCGTACCCGGGGAGAAACGAATAATTATAACAGCGCACGATGCGTTTAACTATTTTGGCAGGCGCTATAGTTTCAGGGTCCGCGGGATTCAGGGAATCAGCACAGAATCAGAAGCCGGCATTCAAGATATAGAAAATATCGTGTCCTTAATTGTCTCAGCGAAAATTCCAGCTGTTTTCGTAGAGTCCACCGTGTCAGAGCGCAACATTCGTGCTTTAATTGAGGGAGCAGCGGCTCGCGGACAAGAAGTCTCCATCGGCGCGCAGCTCTATTCGGATGCGATGGGCAAACCAGGAACCTATCGGGGAACGTACATTGGCATGCTCGACCATAATATTACTTCGATTGCCCGCGCTCTGGGCGGCACGGCCCCGGAAACTGGAATGCATGGAAAATTAGGTGAAGGTGATTAATATGAAGTTGTTCACACGCGCTGACGCACAAGCGAAAACAGCAAGTTTAGAGAGTCTCCCTGAGCACAGCGCACAGAATCCTCTAGCCGTTCATGCGATGACCGTGGCCTATCAGCATCGGCCCGTGCTGTGGGATATTGATTACGACGCACCCGCTGGCGGCCTGATTGCTGTAGTTGGACCAAACGGTGCGGGAAAGAGCACTTTCATTAAAGCTGTTCTCAATCTTATTCCCCATGCTTCAGGAGAAATATACTTTTGGGGGAAACCTTACGCTGAAATGCGCCAGAAGATTGGCTATGTTCCGCAGCGCGAGTCTGTCGACTGGGACTTCCCCGTATCCGTACATGAAGTCGCAGCGATGGGGCGATACGGGAAAATCGGCTGGTTTCGTCCAGTCACGCGGGAGCATTGGGACAAGGCCCTAACCTACCTCGAACAAGTCGGCATGGCGGCTTTTGCCAAACGGCAAATCAGTCAGCTCTCCGGCGGGCAACAGCAGCGCACCTTTCTTGCACGGGCACTTGCGCAAGAAGCTGACCTATATTTGATGGATGAACCCTTTACCGGTGTCGATGCAGCAACAGAAAAAGCAATCGTCGAAGTTCTGCACAAATTGCGGGATGAGAAACGCACCGTTCTCTGCGTTCATCACGATCTCCCGACCGTGCGGGAGTATTTTGATCATGTTTTGCTGCTGAATACAAGAATTGTTGCGGCTGGCCGAACAGCGGAGGTGTTTACCGAGGCGAACCTGCAAAAGACTTACGGCGGCCGGCTAACGCTATTGGATGAGGTTTCGCTGTCGCTGGCTAAATCCGCAGAGTAAGAAAAACGATGCTCGTATCATCAAATATCGATTACGCAGTTGCCGTATTTACGCTGCAAAGCGGGCTGAACACGGCTATCGTGCTGCTGGGCACGACATGCCTCGGTGTTGCTTCGGGCATTGTCGGTTCTTTTTCTCTGCTTCGTAAACGGGCGTTGATGGGCGATGCCTTGGCTCATGGAACACTGCCGGGCGTATGCATTTCGTTTCTGCTCCTGGCCGTTGTCTTTCAAAGTGAGCGTTCGCTGACCG
>JAKPSH010000220.1 GCA_029555385.1 Pseudomonadota bacterium | reverse complement strand
CCCACAGCCGCTGTTTTCCAATTACCATCTCGACGCTCAGGTTGAAGAAACCAACCAGCCCGAAGTCACGCTTCCGTCCGGCGGCTCGATCGTGATCAACGTTACCGAAGCAATCGTCGCCATCGACGTCAACTCCGGACGATCAACTAATCAGTCCGATGTTGAAGAAACAGCATATGCGACAAATCGCGAAGCAGCGGAAGCTATTGCTAAACAGTTGCGCCTTCGTGATCTTGGCGGCCTTGTTGTCATTGACTTTATTGATATGCTCGACAAACGCCACAAGCAAATAGTTGAAAAAACCCTGCGCGATGCGCTGAGCGGTGATAAAGCAAAAATCGAAATTGGTCGGATCTCCAAATTCGGACTGCTGGAGCTTTCCCGGCAGCGCCTTAAATCATCTTTGGTGACGCAAAGCCAGACAGTCTGCCCGCATTGCAGCGGCCGGGGACGGGTGAAAACAGCGGAATCAGCGGCCCTCGAGGCACTGCGTAAGATCCAGTCCGCAGTCTTCGCCGGCGGTATGGATGAAATTCGCGTGCATATGGCACCGGTAGCTGCTTTGCTCCTGCTCAACAACAAACGGCAGATTCTCACGGATTTTGAAAAGCAGACCGGAACGCGCGTTCTCATTTATGCTGATGGACGCATGAAGCCCGAAGAATATGAACTTGAATTAATTGCGTCCAAACCGGATTACGCCCCGGCCCCAGGTGCCGCAAATGAAATTAACGGCCATAGCGAAGAGAATGGTCCGGCGCGCAGCCGTGAAACAATAAGCAAAAGACCGAACAACGAGAACTTCCGGCGGCGCTCCCATTCACGACAGTCACGCCAAGGCAAGCAGCGGCGCAATAACAGATTTCGCAAGCCGCGCATGCTCCGCGAATCAGGGGAACGAGAAGATGCTCCAGCTCAAAACGAAGGCAGCAACCGGATCTCAAGCGGTGTCAACAACGACACCGGGCCGACGCCGGGGAAGAGCGGTGGTTCCGGAAGTGAATAACCGCAGCATTTAGCCCCCTCACAAAACAGCATTAATACGAGAGACAGGCAGGCTGACCACAACAAAACTTGTTGTCCCTCCTTGCCCTTAATGTTACTTTAAGTTAGTTAACGCAATGCCGATAACGGCAGTGTGTGGGCAGCCGGTTGGGGGGAACTGAGCCTTCGGCTCAATAAGCCGTACACCTTTAGGCATCGTGCGGCCTGACCACGACATCGCCTTGTGCAATATCGCGGCTAGACCAGTATTACCTACAGCGGGGGATATTGAATCATGAATAAAGCTCAAGATGTTTTTTACTTGTCGCCGGAAGTAGCTATTCCCGACAGTTATGTCTCAAAAGAGAGCAGGCTGCCCGCTGAACCAATTTCCAGCGGCGCGCCTAAGGGATCCACTGCGCCAAACGGCCGAGGCCAAAGGACGGCTGTCGAGGGGCCTCGACCGGCGGCTTCCTTTGTGGTTGGGTCGGCCGAGCAGCCAGCCGTTACGCCCGGAATCTCCGATGAATTGTCTCAACATTTAAGCCAGCTTGCCGCATTAATCGCCAACATCTCAGAAGCGTATACGGTTTCTATTTTCCTCGCGGATTCCGCTCAACGCACGCTTCACCTCGGTGGTTTCCACACTCTCAGCCGGGATTTTATTGCGGACGCGCATATCGCGTTCGGCTGCGGTTTAATCGGCTGGACGGCAGAAAACGCCGTTCGTATTTCAGTTTGTCCTTTTGAGCATGATGCTCGCACGTTGCTTTGTTACAGCAAGGATCAGGATTTGAAGAGCTTTATTGCGGTGCCCATTCTCGGAAAAAGCAATGAACTGCTGGGCGTAATCTCCTGTGACAGCAAGAAAAACTATGCCTTTGCAAAATTGACTGAAAAAATACTGGTCGACTGCGCTCTACAGGCAGCAACCCTCATCACTCTTTCCCGCAAAGCAACTCCAGCCAGCGAAGAATTAGACAAACCGCAGCGCAATGTCCTGGAACAGGTGTTTGATCGACTAAATGCTTACGAAGACGAAGGCAGTCTGCTGCACGCCGTGGCCGAGATCCCAAGCGAAGTGGTAAAACGGGATGCTTTCGTCGTGGTCACTACCGCCGACTGGGGCGTTGGACCGGGCAAGTTCTACTCGTCTGTCTCCGAGAACCGGATCGGACACCGTTTGCTGGATATGGTCTGCCGGCACAAGAAAATCATCTCCCCTGACCGCAGCGTTCATGCCTTGCCGGTAGATGACATTAAACAGCGGTCATTTCTCTCGATTCCCGTTCATGTCTTAGGCCGGGAAGCCGGTTCTCTGAATTTGCTCAGCCGACCGCGGGAGGCGTTTACCGCAAGTCAAATCGCCGCGCTAGAAGCAATCGCCAAAGTCGTTGGCCGGCAGCTTGAACGCCTGCGCCTGCGCGAAAAATACGCGGCGACGCCGGAAGGGCAAGGATTGCTGTCTTGGAAGCATTTTTCGGTGCACGCGAAGAACCTGTTTACCGACGCAGAAGCGCAAAAGGTTCCTCTCACGCTGCTGCGGCTCAGTTTTAGCAACCTGGTTTCCATTGAGGAATACATCGGCACGGAAGGCGCCGCCTCGTTGATGACTCAAATAATTCGTCTTGCCGAACAAACCGTGCGTCCCCCGGCAATTGGCTGCTCACTTTTTGGCACACAGCTTCTGGTTTTGAGCGAGTGCGCGGAAGCTGAGCGGATTACGCTGCGATTACGGCGCCTGTTGGAGAGAATCAATATAGGGGACTACGCCAAGGATCTGCGAAATTCCGCAGTTAAGCTGGGCAGCATGCTTAATCAGGGTCTGGAAGTGGTTTCCGTGCGCTACCCGGCAGACGGCAGGAACCTCGGCGAACTGACGGCTCGCAGCCGGGCGGTTCTTGGTTCGGAAACAAATAAGCAAGCAGTAGGAGTGGCGGCAAATGCTGGAAATTGGTAAGGCCGAACAGGAAAGCGATTTTGGCGTCGTCAATATAACCTCCGGCCTGGTGCAGCACGACATGATCCGGCCCCAGGAGCAAGAGCCGCAGAGCTATCGGTCCCGGCTACCGAGACTGCGGGAGGTGATTGACGGCTGGATCGGTCAAGAAATGGCGATGGATCTTGGGACGGCAAACACTCTGATCTATGTCCGCGGCCGCGGCATCGTTTTAAACGAGCCAAGCGTAGTAACAGTAAGAGAAGACACGGGGCAGCCTATCGCGGTAGGCCGCATCGCCAAGGAAATGTACGGCAAGACCGCCCGTAAAGTACGCTGTGTCCGCCCGATGAAAGATGGCGTAATTGCTGACTTTGAAATCACTCACTTGATGATCAAGGAGTTTCTCACTCGTGTTTCCCGGCGCTGGCAGCTTAGGCGGCCCAAGCTGATTGCCAGTATACCATCCGGTGTGACGATGGTAGAAAAGCGGGCAGTGATTGATGCGGCGCTGGCTAGCGGCGCCCGGCAGATTCACTTGATTGAAGAGCCCATGGCCGCAGCAATTGGCTCCGGTATGGCAGTGCGCGAATGCGGTGGCAACATGGTTGTGGATATAGGAGGCGGCACTACCGAGGTCGCCGTGATCAGCTTAGGGTCCACAGTGTATTCGGAATCCGTGCGCATTGCCGGAGACGAAATGGATGAAGCAATCGAGCATTTCATCCGCCGGGCATTCAACCTGCAAGTTGGTATCTTTGAAGCAGAGCGGATAAAAATCGCAATCGGCTCCGCCATGCCGATGTCCGAATCGAGAGAATTAAAGATATTTGGCCGCGATATTTCTACAGGCGTACCGCGCGAAATGATCATTGACGATGCCATCGTGCGCCGCGCGCTGCGTGATCCCGTCGATGCCATTGTGCAGGCAGTTCACCGCGCGCTTGAGCGAACCAGTCCGGAGCTTGCCGAAGATATTATCCGCAAGGGAATTTACCTTGCCGGGGGCGGGTCGCTTCTTGCCGGACTGCCCGAACGTTTAAGCCTTGAAACCAGCATCCGCTTCCTGCGCGCCGCCGATCCGCTGACCGCAATTGTCCGCGGAAGCGGTATGGTGCTCGAGTCTTTCAAGGACTACCGCAGCGTTTGCATCAGTTAGCCCGAGCACATCAAAGGTCGAACCTGCCCTCGCGCTCCGGCTGAAATAGTACGTGCTCAATTTTGTATTTCTTCTGCCCAACCGGGACTTCCCATTCAATTTCATCGCCAAGTTGGTAACCCAAGATTGCGGTTCCGATCGGCGCGAAAACGGAAATCTTCCCTTTAGAAATGTCCGCTTCCCACGGATACACAAGCGTATACTTCGCAGTCTGATTTGTCTCGAGGTCCCGCAAGACAACGGTGGAATTCATTGTCACTACATTTCGCGGCACATTCTCTGATTGCACGACTTCTGCTCGCGCTAGTTCGTACTCTACCGCATCGAGATCGTCGGGGCTGTGCCCCGAGTTACGCAGTTCTGCAATTACAGCACTTACCCGTTGCTGGTCAGTTTCCGTTATTATTATCTTACGCATATGTTCTTCCAATAGTTAGGAGCTATAACCGGCCCGCAGCCAAAGCGCTTAGTGTAAAATCCTTAACCCAGCCAGGCAACACCTGTATGCGGGGCCGAAATACCCCTTAGCCGTGGGACGATTCCCCCTCTGTCTTTTACGCAGGTGCGGCATCGGGCAGCTAATGCACTTTAATTGCTTAAATATACGTTTTTATAGTAAATATTACTCATGGACACCGCTCGAACCAAGAAAAAATCGAGGGTCCGCTTGTGCCTGGGGATCCTTCTCGTGCTGACTCTGGGCTGCAGTTCATCAAGTCCCAATTATTTGCGAAAAAATTTAGCGAACGCCGGTCCGGTGATGCTCAGCCGGGATAACCCTTACGTTGTCGGCAACTTATTTTTGGCCAACGAACTCAATTTAAGTTCGCTGATGGAAGGTTTTGTTAATCATCGGGGAACGCCTGATGCGGTAGAAGTTGTTGAACGATGGATGAGACCGCTGCGGATTTATTTTTTCTACCTTGAACCGCAGGAAGCTTA
>JAKPSH010000192.1 GCA_029555385.1 Pseudomonadota bacterium | reverse complement strand
CGGCGCAAAAGGGGCATGCCTTCAGCACCCGGCAGCATCGCTCTGAGCGTGATCACGACATTCTCAGCAGCTCCGCCAATTTTCATTCTTCAATGTAAGATATTCAGCATGCTGGAAAGCAATCTCAGTACTTTCTCCCCGCACCTAACGGAGTAATGCTAAAGCAGCACAGAACATCCAGGTATTCAAACATACATAAGACAACCAAGAGAGGCAGCAGCGTACCTGCTCCGGTTAGACGCCGGTGGAGAGTTTGACGCTGCCGGGCGCTGAAGGCTTAACCTGATGCGCCGGGGCGGGGGTGGTGCGGGCCCGCCGCAGGAAATCGGATTGCCATGCTGTCTTGTGCAGTGAAGCATCTCCGGTTCCTGCAAGCCGAGTTCTGCAGGCGGGCGGCGGCGCGCCTTCAGCGCCCGGCAGCGTCAAACTCTCCACCGCCCATGCGCGACTTCAGCTTTCACCCGCGTGATGCCACAAATATTTGCCATTCAACCACTTTCAAAGGGAATTCCGGCTGCGGCAGATTTACTCGCCTAGTTCAGCCCTAGCAGCGGCTGAACAGACTGCCATGTTGTCACACTGTAATTAAGCCCGCCTTAGCTATGCTGCAGTTCTGTGGCACCCTGAAATTAAGGCGGTGAATTCCAAAACGCACCAGCCGGCAGCTTAAGATCAGTAACTCTTGGAGGTAGCAATGAACATTCTGAAACGTCTGACCACTACAGTAGCCACGAGTTTCGACTGGGTAATAACACAGGTCGAAAACCATGAAGCGCTTGTCGACAGTGCGCTCGGGGAGATGCACCAGGCGGCGGTTAAGGCCCGGGTACAGTTGGGCCGCGTGCAAAAAGACGGGCGTGCCATGGCCGAGCGTCTGGAGCTGGCGCATGACGCAGAGCGCAGTTGGAATGACCGTGCCCTGAAAGTCGCCAAATCAGATGAAAAGCGCGCGCTGGAGTGCATCAAACGGCGCAACCAGACCAAGCGCGAGATTAGCGCAATCGAAACGCAGTTTGCCGAACATCAAAAACTCGAACGGCAGCTTGTTTCCGATCTAAAGGTGATAGACGAGCGAATTGACGAGCTTAAGCGCAAGAAAAACGCGTTTACTGCGCGGCAGTATCGCGCAGAGGCGCTGCAGAAAAACCGGCCTGATGAAATCGGCATGATGCAGGGCATTGATGACCTTTTCGAGCGCTGGGAACTCAAGCTGGCCCAATGTGAGGTGTGCGCCCAGCGAACGGATTCTTTCGAAGAGCAATTCCTTAACGAGGAAGAGGATTCCCTCTTAAAGGCCGAGCTTGCCGAGCTTATCGGCAAACAGGATGAGTGCACCGCGCAGTAAGCGCGTGATGATTAAAGAGAACGGAGGCCGTGATGAACACAAATATACAGCCCGAACTCGGGAATGAAGGAAACGAAGTTTCAGCAAGTTTCGACGAGCTGCCTGAGAACAGCACCGCGCAAGCAAACGCGCTCCAACATTGCGAAAACGAAAACAAATGGAGCAGCCTGACAAGAATCCTGCGCCGTATCGGTGCGGTGGTCTTGGTCTGCTCGGCGGTGGCCTTCCTGCTCCAGGAATGGGTGAACATGGACTCGTTGCTTCGCTATTACAGCTTCCTCGGCTTTACGCTGTTCATGTCCGCTTGCGGGGTGTACTGCGGCCTGCGTCTGCAGGATGACAAAGGGGCGCGCACGTTCCTTGGCGTAGCGGCTCTCTTTCTTCCGGCGCACTTTGCACAGCTCGGCGCTCTTGTACGCTCGCTCTTTGTAGAGAATCCGCAAGCGCTTTTTGGCGGGTATAATGCGCATATCCGCTATCTGGCAATTTACCAGGCGCCCAGCGCGCTCAGCGCCTGGGGCACTGTGGCTATCGCATGCGCCGTGCTTCTTCCTCTCTGTTTTGCCGGCTTTTCCTCATTAGCACGCGCGGAGGCTCCGCGCCTCACCGCCCTCTACTTCATGCTGAACCTTTGCTTGCTCGTCCCGGTGCGCGACGCGGCGACTGTTTGCACCTTGTCTCTTTGCGGGTTTGCCCTGCTTTCGTTCTTTGAGACGCGCTTCTTTTCCAAGCCGTCAGCAATGCACACCTGGGAGGGCGCAGCGTGCCGGCTGATGATGGCGGCACCACTGGCGGTGCTGCTGGCCCGCAGTATTATCCTTTATCCGGCCTCGGGTCTGATTCTCGGCGCCGTGTGTGCTGGGTGCGCCGCGGTTTTCTTTCTGCTCCTCCCTGCGCATTTTGAGAGCTTGGGCGCCAAGTGTTTCTTCCAGGGACTGGCTGTCCCCGCAGCAGCCCTCTCGTGGACGAGTTTTGCAATTGAGATTCAGCAGCAGGTTCCATATACCCTGCGCGATGAGGTAATCACCCCGCTGGTCTTTCTTCCCATGGCTCTGATTTTCGCAGCAATGTCCTTTGGCGCTGCTGGAAACGGGCGAAGCTACCGCAGGCTCGGCGCTTGGGTCGCCATTCTCGCGGTGCTCTTCGAGTTGTTTACGGTAAGCGGCTGGGCCTCGTCCTTCTTGTGCATCGTCGTGGCGATAGCGACAATCAGCTCGGCCTTTCTCATGGAGGATAAAACCCTGTTTAATCTCGGCACGGTCGGATTACTCTTTGGGCTAGGCTATCACTTGCGCTACGCGGCGGACCTCTTTACGTGGAGCCCCTGGCTCAGTCTGGCAATTACCGGCGCCGCCACGGTTATTGCCGCCTCGTATCTGGAGCGCAACCGCAAGGACGTAGTCGATCGCATGAGATTATTTCGCCGTGAGCTTGATTCATGGGCCTAAAATCATACTCTGGGGGCGGCGCCGGATAGCCGGATACGCTGCGCTGCTAGACGCCGCATCCCCGTAGTGTTGATTTCAGCCCAACCTCGGCGCTCGCGCCAGGTCAAAGTTTTCGCATTACTCCAAAGGCAAAGGTAAAATCCGTAGTGCCGCGGCTGGGGGCGGGATTCTCCCGGATAAGAAGCTCAACTTCATAGCCGTCAGTGAGCTGATACTTAAGACCAGTATCGAGGTAAGTCTCATAGTCCGGAAACATCCGGATGCTCTCAACGAGGGAAGTCCCGCCACTGAGCGCGCAAATCACGGACAAATGTGTGCTCACCTCATACTCCGCACCGATAAAGCCGTTTGCGCTGTGCCCCGTAAATGTTATGCCGGACTGTTCATCATCGCTGAAATACGAATAGCCGCCTCCGGCATAGATAATCCAGTCCGAGAAGCGCTTGGCCGCCAGGAGGCCAGCGGATGCATCGACGCCGTTTTGTCCGTAAAGCTGCGCACCTGTCGGAACAGAGAGCGAGCCTGTCAGCGAGAGTGCGGGAAGCTTCTCGTTTCCATCCGAGAAAAGATACTTTGCGGCAAGCCGCAAATCACCGGCTTCAAGCCCGTCAGCAGGCAGGTTAAACGACGAGTCATCCTCATTTTCACCGCTTATATCATAGCGATTATCTTCAACCCCGGAATCATCACGCGGCCCTTCGGGCAGCCCCCAGAAGCGGTGCCACGAAGAAATCGGCGAATCGAGAACTCCTCCTCCCCGCCAATAAAGCGGCAGCGAAGCACCGAGCTGGAGCCTCTCAACGGGCGTGTGCTCAGCGTGGAGCCTGAGTTCGCGCGTTTCCGCGTCGATCCAGTATCCGTCATGATGCCGGTTCAGCGTGTTAGACCAGGCGAAAGACGAACGAAAGCTCGTCTGCCCTGCCTCTAGCACCGCGGGAGAGTCCGGCACAAAACGCGTGTGAATTTGGGCGAGCGGGGACTGGTCGTGCAGCACAACCGGTCCCCTGCCCCAATTCTGTTCGGCTTGCGCTGCGGCTAAACAACTACAGAAGAAGAACGGGCCAAAGGCAAGCCGGAGCAGGGGCAAATGACAGCGCGGCATATCTCAGCGCTTGGCTGGGTAC
>JAKPSH010000170.1 GCA_029555385.1 Pseudomonadota bacterium | reverse complement strand
TTTCTTGGTCGTATTCCACTTTTCTGAATACCCGGAGGTTCTGTGCTGCTTTAAGTGCGGGCAAAAGTGCAAACGCGTCCAAGCCGCCCTTTCGCCGCAGCACGTCTTTCAGAACAGATCAAGAACCCACACAACCCTTTGCCAACCGCAGCGCGTCGCCCGCATTGATTCGTCGCCATTGGTCTGGACCAGCAGGCGGGCGACAGCGAAGGGAGGCAAAGGGTTGTGAAAGGTCACGCCTTCAGCACCCGGCAGCATCGCTCTGGGCGAAGTCTCTGGACCGCACAGCTAAGGCAAAATTTATTCGTTTTTTTGAGCGCTAGCTCGCCGCTTAAGTTTGCCGCGGTCCATAGATGGGCTACAGAAAACACTATCCCCTAGATCCGGCAACCAGGTTTCCGGCCCTTGCTTGACTTGCGCAAAGAACAAGCATACGCTTAATGCATCTTTTGGTCCTTCCCTTTCCCATTCGAAGCGAGGCAATTGCGGCATCCCGTTCTGTTTTTCAGATCGGGAGACCGGGCAGATACCGTAACGATTTCAACGTCACATCCTCTTGTCCCGCTGATTAGAAAAACAGCGGGCCTTCGCGAAAGGAATGAAGGACAATGAACGCTACATTAAGGTTAAGACAGGCAGCACGTTCGCGCGATGCGCGCTTGGAGCGCGAGCACGACCGGAGAGTTCACGCTGAAGCTCTGGCAGAGAGGCGCAGGACGCACTCCGCACACCGGGCAATGCTTGCGCGCATTGAGCAGCAGGCGCAATGGTACGTAGAGAATGCGCCGCTGCATGCGCTGCGATTTGAAGGGCAATCGTTCACCTGGGCGGATATCTTCGAGCTGATGGATATTCGTCCCACGCATGCGGACGACTCGTGTTTCGTAGGGGGCATGATTTTCCACGCAGGTCCCGATCTCTCGGAGGCCTACGTCGCGGCGTTTGACTACGCACTCGGCGAAGTCCCGGCGCACGACCGGCAGCACGTCGAGAGAATTCTCACCGACACCGGGATACTCCTGCGGCGCCGGCCGTTTATTTCCGGCGAATGGACGGCTGATGAGCACGCTCTCAGCCTGGCCGTTGTTGCGCCGGACCGGCTCTTGCATCTCGAACGCTGGTTCACCGACCGCACTGCCCAATGGGACGAGATTGTCGGCGGCGAACGCTACGACCGCTTCAGTTCAATTCAGCACTATGAGCGAACTCACTACCAGCGCCTGTATTTGGCAGGAATCGCACGGATCCGCCGGATCCGCGGAATCTGACCGCCGCACCGGAGCACCGCCCTGCAGGTAAAAAGCTGCCTCTTCTTCTCTGCGTCACCTCTCCAGGTGAACATGCGCGGGAGGCGAGGTGCAGGTTGTCTCGTCTCTGCCCTCCTCCCGCTTCGCCCGCTTCTTAGCTGTAATAACTGAGCATCGGCAAAACCTTATTTGTTTTCGTAGATGTTCACAGATACGTGCATGAGCACGGTAGGTAAAACCTGCTTGGTCTTTTTCCGAAAAGCATCGCGGATATCATTATTCCGTTGGGCTGAGAGATATTACGCCTAGTAATTCTCGACGATAATCTCAACCCGTCGGTTGCGGGCGCGGCCGGCTTCGGTATTGTTCGTCGCGATCGGCGCACCTTCCCCGTAACCTTTCACATTGAGCCGCTGGGCGGATATGCCCTTTTTGCCGAGTTCGCGGCTGACACTCTGTGCGCGGCGCTCTGAGAGCTGCTTATTATATACTACCGTACCGACTGAGTCGGTGTGACCTTCCACGGAAAGCTTGCGATGCTCCACACCGCGTAGGACATCACTGATCTCACCAATCGTCCGCTCCGCTTCCGGCGTCAAATCGGCCCGATCAAAACGAAAAAGAATGTCGGGAAGATTGACAACGACCCCGCGTTTCGAGCTGCGCACATCAGCGCCGCGTTTGCGCAGCTCGTCAATCAGCCGTGCATTCTCATCAATCAGTTCCTGGTTATGCTTGAGCTGCGCTTCCAAATCCGCGTTTTCTTGATCCATCCGGTCCAACGCCGCCCCGGCCAGCGCCCCGCCCAGCGCACCGATTCCAGCACCAATCGCCACGCCGGGACCCGCATGATTGGCCGCTCCGCCGACAATTGCACCCGTACCAGCCCCAAGCGCAGCTCCCGCAGCCGCGCCTTGCACTGTCTTATTCACCCCGATTTCAGAACATGCACAGACGCAGATACTCAGCAGACAAATCATTGAGTTTTTGATTGTTCTTTTCATTTTTTCTAGTACCGCTTGCCTTTTGCCGGCGAGTTATTAACCATCAGCAAACTCAGTTCTTCCTGCGCGCGCTGATTTTCCGGATCAATTTCCAGAGCCTTATTAAAGGAGAAGCGCGCATCATCCGTCCTGCCGATTGCCGCATAAACCCGGCCAATCTCAAGATGATAACCCGGCTCCATCGGGCACAACCGCAGAGCCCGGCGAAAATAGAATAATTTGTCGGCATCGGAAGCAGCCGTCCGCGCGCGTGCAGCTTCCGCCTCAGCTTCAGTGCACCCCGTGCCTTCTACCGCTGGCGCAGATTTACCAGCTTGATCGGCTTTGTTCACCTCAACAGCATCACTGCTTTTGGCAAAACCCGCTGCTGGCGGCACTGCTGGCGCGGCGGCCAAGCCGGCTTCATCAGCTTCCGTAGTCTCCAGGCGCGCTGGCGGCAGGCCGGAGGCATTACCAGCTTGCTCCGCTGGCAAAACCGGGTCAGGTTCCGCAATAAGCGTTTCTTCACCTAATGTTTCGTCACTGCGCGCTGCTGAGACAGTTTCGCTCACCTCAACTTTTTCAACCGGCTTTGTTTCCATTGCCGCAGGAGCTGGCAGTTTAGGCGAAACTGCGGCCTTAACCGCCGGCTGAACTCTTGCTGCCGGAGGTGTCTCCTGGGGTTTTCCCTTGTAAGGCTCCGCCAAGCGGCCCCGTGCCGGTTTATTCCCGGTATCAATCTCATAACTGCGCGAGGCAGCTTCGTGATTCATGGGATGCGCAGTGGGGTTTCCTGAGTATCGTTCCGGAGGAGTTCCAGGTTTCCAGCTTGATGAATTTTCTCGGGGAATTTCGATGACGGCCCCACGCAAATCATCGAGTTGTGCCTGCTGCTTAGAAATCTGCACATTCTGTTCACGAATACTGCTGCGCTGTTCAGCAAGTTTTTCGTCCCGCGCTTCAAGCCCGGCACCAATAGCACCGCCGGCTACAGCACCAGCAACAGAACCAACGGCGACCCCCTCGCCTGCGCTTCCGCTGGACGAACCGATGATCGCACCAATCCCCGCCCCAACCGCAGCACCAGCAGCAGCACCGATGCCCACCTTGCTCAGCTTCTTCTCTTCCTGCGGCTGGTCTTGCGGACTGTCTGACGCACGAAAATATGAACAACCAACGGCCATCAAAATCAGGCCTGCGATAACAATAATCTTTGCGACATGGTTGATTCGGCTCACAGCGAAATCTCCTCTTACTGCATTACACCGAAGCGCACGCGCAGCATCCAACCCGGAAGCCTGCGGCCGGCGCTAGAACTGGTAAAAGGGTAATATAATTGCGCATTCCACGCCACGGAAAAGAGCAAAGCTAAATACTCCGCAGCGCGGTGGTAGTGATGCGTAATTTCCCGCGCGTGAGATATGGTCAGAATCCACTTTCCGAAACAGACCCCTAATAGCGGCGGTAGAGGTCGTCATAGCGCTGCTGGCGCCGCATTTCCTCGATTTCCCGGCGCTGACGATCGATCTCCTCCTGCTGCCGGCGCTGCTGTTCTTCGAGCTGCTTCTTTTCCGCTTCTTGCTTATCCATGGCATGACCAACAAGCGCTCCGCCAAGCAAACCAATGCCTGCGCCGATTGCAGTGCCGGGCCCAGCGTGTCCGGTTTGGCTGCCTATTATTGCTCCTGTACCGGCCCCCACCGCCGCTCCAGCCAAGCCGCCTTTTGTCGTTGAACTTAAAGGCTGAGAGCAAGAAATAAGAAGCAATGCCGTCAATATCACGATAATCTGCGTAAAAGATTTCATTATTTCCTCTCCTGGAAAAGCTTGCACGCACAGGCTCGCCGTCCACAACCACCCAAAATTACTGGGCTTTATTTTGACGGTAACTGACTCATGACTATTCAGCAACAGCCGTTCCCACGCAAGAACCGGCCACTACTTGTTATTATGCAACTTTTCTTTGGAGTGCTATAGCAGTTTATTAATCCTTAAGGACTATAAGCACTATCGTTGGAGCCAAGTCATGGTCGTAAAACCATCACAAAAGGAAGAGGAGTATTTCATTGAACAAGAAGTTAAGCGTTTGAAAGCTCTGCACGAAGAGCACTTGCGCAAGCAGAACGAAGCTGAACGGCAAAAGATGAAGGAGCTTCACTACCTGCATTGCGCAAAGTGCGGACAAAAGATGGAAACGACAACACTGGGAGCTGTAGAAATAGAAGTCTGCCCCGATTGTGCAGGAATCTACTTAGATGCCGGCGAGCTGCAGAAAATCCTCGACGAAAAGACTCGTGAACCTTTCACGAAGGCTCTTTCGTTTGCACGCCGGCTCTGGACTTCGAGCTGAGAACAAAGCGGTATATCAGCAGCGCTACCCCCACAGAAATCGCCGAGTCGGCGATGTTGAAAGCCGGCCAGTGATATGCACCGATGTAAAAATCGAAGAAGTCCACAACAGCATCGAAGCGGAAGCGATCAATAATATTGCCAACCGCGCCGGCAAGAATGCCGCTCAGCGCAACTTGCGCCAGGCGGTCACCGCGCGCCTCCGTCAAAATGAACCAAATCACCACACAGATCGCAATGATTGAGACCGTAGCTAAGAGTACATGACGCCACGGATCGGGCACATTACTAAACATCCCAAACGCAGCACCGGGGTTGTAAACCAGCGTCAAGCTGAACAACCCGGGAATCACCGCCACAGGCAGCCCTTCCACCAAGTAAGCACCAGCTAAAAGTTTCGTTGCCTGGTCGGCAAGCAAAACAGCAAGAAATACGGCAGTATTCAACCTTCGATGCATCTTATCAACCGCTCAACCTTGAGTCCGGGACAAAGAGATTATTATTGTCTTTCCATCAATCTCTTGTGCAGCCGGCAAATGCACGGAGCTGCCAGAAATTCCGATATCCGCCTCTTTAGTAACTTCCTGCATCTCAACCGCCAGCACTTCCTGCATGACATACCCGCGGTGCTCATTGAGCGCGGTAGCAATGCGCGGACATGCGGTCATATATTTCACAACAATGCGATCGGTTACATCAAAGTTAAAATCCTTGCGCAGCTTCTGCACCCGGTTGACAAAATCCCTGGCAAGCCCCTCAAGCCTCAGTTCCTGCGTCAGCGTTGTATCCAGAACCACAGTAACTTGGCCGGAAGACGCCGAGGCTTTTACCCCGGGTTTTGCCTTTCGCTCAATCAAAAAGTCGTTGTCGCCGAAGCTGAACTCATCAAACTCAAGAGTACCGCCGGCTTCGATCGCCCGGATATCTTCCGTAGTCAGCGCACGAACTTTCTCCTGGAGCTTTTGCATCCGCTCGCGCCCCAGCTGCGGCCCAATCACTTTGCCCAAACGCTGCGTATTGAGTTTAGCCTGGAGCGATACGAAATTTTCCTCTTCGGCCGTGTAGTATACTTGCTTGACGTTAAGCTCTTCCCGGATGTAACCGTCAAGAAGCTTGAGGTTTTCAAGGTCAGCCGGTCTTGCGTAAACAATCGTCAACGAAGGCAGCGGCTGGCGGATTTTTAAGCCATGTTCGTTGCGCAGCGCGCGGCCGAGCAAGATCGCTTCCTCAAACAGGTCCATCGCATGCTCCAAGTCCTGGTCGATTACCGCGCCGCCAAGCTCACTAATCGCCGGGAATGGACAAAGATGAACACTGTCCCGCTTAACGTCTTTCAACCCTTTAACCAGATTCTGAAAGATTGCCTCACTGATAAAAGGCGCAAGCGGCGCAAGCACGCGCACAAAAGAAAGCAGGGCACGGTGCAGCGTGGCATAGGCATGCGCCTTATCCACCGCCTCTTGTCCCTGGCTGCCCGCCCAGAACCGCCGCCGGTTCAAACGAATATACCAATTAGTAAGCTGATCGACGAACTCCAGTATCGGCTGAGCAGCGGTATAGAGGTGATAAGTGCTCAGTGCCGTATCAACGCCGCTAATCAGTGAGGCAACCTTGGACAAAATCCATCTGTCGAGCAAATTAGGCGACTGTTCCACCGGAATCTGCTCAGGCGTCCACTTATCAACCAGCGCGTAAGTGACAAAGAAATTGTAGGCATTCCAGAGCGGCAGAAGTGTCTGGCGCACTACCTGCTTCACTCCGGCCTCACTGAAACGAATCTCTTCCGCACGCGTGGCCGCAGAAGAAAGCATGTAAAGCCGGAGCGCGTCTGCACCATGCTGATTCATCACCTCATCCGGCGGCGGATAGTTTTTCAGTGACTTCGACATTTTGCGCCCGTCTTCGGCAAGCACAATGCCGTTGACAATTACATTGCGAAATGCCGGCCTGCCGAAAAGCGCAGTGGAGAGGGCCAACAACGTGTAAAACCAACCCCGTGTTTGGTCAATTCCTTCCGCAATAAAATCGGCCGGGAAATTGTGATCAAAGTCTTCTTTTCTCTCAAACGGATAATGCGCCTGTGCATACGGCATCGAACCGCTCTCAAACCAGCAATCGAGCATTTCCGGAATGCGCTTAGCCGGCGAGCCGCATTTTTCACATGTTACGTCAAGGCGATCGATAAAATGACAATGCAAATCCTCAATCGCGGTTCCGGTGAGCTGCTCCAGTTCACGAACCGAACCGAGACACATGCAGTGTTTGCACTCTGAGCAGCGCCAAACCGGCATTGGCGTGCCCCAGAAACGGCTGCGCGAAATTGCCCAATCCCGCGCTCCTTCGAGCCACTTGCCGAAGCGCCCGTCTTTAATGTGCTCCGGCACCCAGTTGATTTGCGAATTAGCCTGCAGCAGCAAATCGCGTATTGTTTCAACTTTTACAAACCACGAAGAGATCGATTTGTATATCAGCGGTTCATCGGTCCGGTAACAAAACGGATAAGAGTGCTCGATTGTTTTATGGGAAACGAGAATTCCTCGTTCTTTAAGCGAAGCAATAATTTTCGGATCAGCATCTTTGACGTATAGGCCGGCATAATCCCTGACGACGCTCTCGAACCTGCCGTCCTCATCGACCGGATCAAGTATCGGCAGCCCTTCAGCCAAAAAAAGCTGCAGATCGTCTTCACCGAAGGACGCCAAATGCACAACTCCCGTGCCCTCTTCGGCAGTGACAAAGCTGCCATGATAAATATGGAAGGCTCCCTTGGCCCGTTCTGCCTCGTAATATGAGAAAAAGGGACGATATTGGAGCCCGATAAGCCGCTCTCCGCTGAATTCGGCGCCAATATAAGGGGCATGCGGATTCGACCCGGCATCTTCTGCCGCTTTCTTCTTTTTCTGCTTTCCGCCGCCCTGTCCGGCACCCAGGTTGGGAAAATGCTCGCCGAGACATTGTTTCGCCAGAACTGCAATTTCTTCTCCCGGAATGACAACCGCACAATATTCGATTTCGCGGCCCACCGCAGCAGCGGTATTGCTCGGAAGAGTCCATGGCGTTGTGGTCCAGATATAGGCGTTTACCGGAAGCTCCGGCAGCGAACCAAGCCCCAGTTTTTCCCTTACATCACCCAAAAGCGGAGCGCGCAAAGTAATCGCCGGGTCCTGGACCATTTTATAGTTGAGATTTACCTCGAAGTTGCTCAGCGATGTGTTGATCGCCGGCGAGTAGGCGACGCACTTGAAGCTTTCGCTGATCAGGCCCCGGTCCCAGAGGCTCTTGAAAACCCACCAGATGGATTCCATGTAATCGAGATCCATCGTGCGATACTGACGTTCAAAATCAACCCAACGTCCGGAACGCTCAACAAAGCGCTCCCATTCTTTGGTATAGCGCAAGACAATCTTGCGGCATTCTTCGTTGAATTTGTCGATGCCGTATTCACGAATTGATTTGGCACCCTGCAGCCCCAGGTTTTTCTGAATTTCAAACTCAACCGGAACTCCGTGACAGTCCCAGCCGAAGCGCCGCTCGACGTAGTAACCTTTCATCGTAAAAAAACGGCCAACGACGTCTTTTATCGTGCCGGCAAGCAGGTGTCCGTAGTGAGGAAGCCCTGTGGCAAAGGGCGGGCCGTCGTAGAAAACATATGTCTCCCGGCGCCGGTTTTCCGCTGTGCCCTCGTCACCAAGGGAAACAGGAGCGCACGGGTCCATTGAACGATAGAACGTGTTATTCTTTCTCCAGAATTCCAGAATCTCCTCTTCTAAACGAGGAAAAGAGACATCAGCACTTACCGGTTCCATGCAACCTCAATCCTTACATTGCTCCGAACGAACCATCCATGACGGCGATGCTGCAAGCAAATTCGCATCAAAGACCAGCAGGTTACCTGTTTTTTCTCCAGCCCACAAGATCGTCGACGAACGCCCGCTGCGCATAATTGTGGCCGGCGTGCGCAGCAAAACCGATTGCGCTACGAAAACTCGCTTTTCGCCATTCGGATTACGGTTTGCCGCTTTTTCCGGATGCTGGCACCAAAATTTTATCCGCTGCTCCTTGCCGCTTGTTGCCAGCAGGCGGACATAGCGCCCGGGCCCATCTGGAACATCCAGGCCCTGAATACTGAAGACAACGCTCGTTTCGGCAGTTATCGGCTCATAAGGCATAAGACCGCGAATTTTCGCGCGATATACGTTGCCGTCAGCGGCCGCCGCAAAAAGGATCTTACCATCCCGATCGAGCCACAAGTCTTCGACCTCCCCGCCCACCGTGCCGATATTCTTGCGCAGACGGCCCAAGCGCGCCTCATCGCGCTTTGCCTTTTCATCACGCAGTCCTAGTTCCGATTCCGTACGCAGCAAGCGCCAGATCACTACTTCCCCGCCCCGCTCTGCAACACAGAGTGCGCGGCCGGAAGAGTAGAATAATAAGCTGACAATCGGCGACGAACCTCCTTCATACAACTCAAGCGCATCAAAGCTGTCATCATGCACCGACGGTTCATCTGATAAATTCCAGACAAAAACATCACCATTTGCCCGCCCCAATGCGGCAAGTTCTCCGCGCGGATCCCAATCCACGGCAAGAATCCTTCCCTTAACCTTTGTCAGCATGCGCGTAATTTGCCGCGACCTGAAATCATAAACAGCAACCGAAGAGTATTGGGCGATCAGCAGTTGTGTTTCGTCCGGCGAAAGGGTCAAAGCTAGTATTGGTTTACTGCCCTCAAGAATCGTTTCAGACTGAATCAATTCAGCCGGCGGTCTGAAGTCTGCCGCTGGCACGTAACCTTGCACACTTGCGTGCGGCACGCCGCGCGTCTCCAGCAGCGTGCTCATTACAACCTTGCCGTCTTGTCCGCCCGAAAATGCACGGCGCCCGTCTTTTGTGACCGCCAGGGCGTTGATCTGCCCCTCATGGACCCGCGCTACAAGAAAATGTTCCGGTGGTATTTCGGACATCGAACTTCCTTCAGCCCCGCCCAGACGCGCTGGAACCGGGTGGGTGACTGGATGCACCACCGTTTTCTTCTGGACAACAGGTTCGATAGATAAACCGCCGCTCCGAGTCGAGAATGGAGCTTTGCCAGTAATGGAACTTGGAACTGCGCAGCCAACGAAGTATAAGAGAGAATAAAATGAGAAAAGAAATGACACGGCGCGTAAGCAAGATGCACCTGGCAAAGAAAAACCGGGCATATCGCCGCACAAACTAGTGACTTGTTTTTGTTCTATATTCATTAAGACATACTAGAGAAGTTCAGAACTCAACGATGGACAACACTACCGAACATTCAGAAAAATCAATAGAGCCAACAGTTAATAATTCAGAAAGTGAGACCAGAGATACTCGTGGATTTCCCGACCTTATACCGCCAGGACTAGTGCTGGAACGAGTGTCGGCACTGGGATTTGCCGCCCCAACCGATGTCCAGGCAGAAACTCTGCCTCCGGCGTTGGAGAAAAACGACCTCGTAGTGCAAGCCAGAACAGGCAGCGGGAAGACATTTGCTTTTGCCATACCGCTTCTGCACCATTTGCACGCCGCGCTGGAAAAGCGTGAAATCAAAACCACATTCGGCCTCGTCATTGCCCCAACACGAGAGCTTGCTTTGCAGGTAAGTCAAGCAATCTCGTCGATTAGTCCCGATATCCGTCCGGCAACACTGATTGGCGGCGTAGATATTGGCGCGCAAATCGGCCAGTTAAAAGCGGACCCGCGGATCGTTATCGGTACTCCCGGAAGAATTCTCGATCTATTGCGCCAGAAACAGCTTCGGCTTAATCAGTGCCGTTATTTCGTGCTCGATGAAGCTGACGAAATGCTCTCCATGGGCTTTCTCGAAGATGTGCGCGCTATTCTCTCGCACTTGCCGGACCGACGTCAGGGAATATTTGTTAGCGCCACGATCACTTCCCGGGTGGAAATGCTCGCCCATAGCTTTCTGACCAAACCGAAGCGGATCATTATCGGGGATTACACCACGGACATCCCGGATATCCGTCATTGCTTTTGCGAAGTGGGCGGCGATCTGATGGCCAAACCTGCAGCGCTGTGCGATCTCATCGAAGTAGTTCGTCCGCGCTCAGCGATTATTTTCTGCAACACCAAGTCCGATACGCAGCTTGTCGAAGCCCTGCTTCGCCGCCGCGGATTTGACGCCCGCCGCATAAATTCGGACCTCAGTCAGAATCAGCGTGATCGCATTATGCGCAAAATTCGAAACGATGAACTTCAGCTCCTTGTCGCCACCGATATTGCGGCTCGCGGACTGGATATCGAACAGATCGAGCTGGTGATCAACTACACGATTCATGATCAACCGGAGATTTATCTCCACCGGACGGGACGCACCGGCAGAGCGGGAAGAAGCGGCAAAGCAATCAGCCTCGTCGGCCCGCGGGACATCGGCGCCTTTCATTTTCTAAGCAAGGTTATGGAATTTCAGTTCGAAAAGCTGCCCTTACCGTCGGATGTTGAAGTGGCCGAGGCGCGTCTGGCGCATCTCTACGAGATTGTCCGGAAGAATGAAATTGAGATAACACCCCGCGAGATTCTCGCCGCCGAGAAGATGGTAAAAGAGCTGGGTGGGATAACGGAGCCAACCGAAGAACTCGCCCTGATGGTGGCAAAGCTGAGCAAGTATACGGTCGAGCACCTGCTTAATCAGGAAGCAAAAAGTCTTGATGAAGAGATACCGCCTTCCGGTGAAGAAGAGTCCGACGATGACTCACCCATCCGGCGCGATGAACGGCATGAGCGTCAGGATCGCCACCGGGAAAGAGGACATGAGCGTGACAGACGAGGAAGAGATCGAGACCGCGACGAAAGAGGATATGGAAGAGATCGCCGCGAAAGAAATCGTGATGCGCGCGGACGGGACCGTGAAGGTTCTTGGGAGCGCGGCCAGGATAATGGCGCACGACGCGCGAGAGACGGAGAGCGTGATCGGCAGCGGCGTGATCGGCAAGGTTCGAGAAGCGAAAAGCCGCGTCCACGGAACGAAAACCGGAACACCAACCAAGAGCGCCAGGAATATTCCCGGCGCCGGGAACAGGATCAGCCCGAAGAAGTGCGGCTTTATATCGGTCAGGGCCTGGCCCACGGCATGACTCCATCACTTTTCAAGGAGCTTGCCGCCGAGTTTGCCGAACTTGATCAAGAAAAGCTGCGCCGGCTTACGCTGCGTGATTATTATGGCTTTGTTGATGTGCGGAAGCCGGAAGCGGAAATGCTCATTAAAAGCTTAAACGGCATCGAATATAACGGACTTCCTCTGCCTGTAGAATTCGCTGCCGGCCTGACAACACAGCGCCCGCCGCGACAGGGCGGAGAAAGAAGGTCCGATGACGAGCAAGGCTAAAACACTATAGCATTCGCGCGCAAGCTTCATTGAGTGATTGGTTTGCCCCCAGCTTAGGAAGGCATAACAGCCATTTCTGCGCCGGGCGCACTTCATTGGCCGCAAGCAGCCGCTCTTCTTCACTCAGAAAATCCAGCGCAGCGGACACTTTACGCCGCCCGATTCCGCTTTCATATACGCGCACTGTGTGCGTTGCGGCAAACAGCGCCTGAAGCTTAGCGGTTATCGCTGTTTCGTCGAAATCATGAGTCTCAATGATTAACACGGTAGAACTGAACGACTTGATGTTGTCAAAGTCAAATAAGACCGCCTCATAACCTTCGCAATCACTGATGACGAAAGCTTCCTCCTCTAAATTGGACTTCAGCCAGTCCGGACTGCAGAAAGATTTAATGACAAGTTTGTCCGCGTGGTTCGCTGATGCCATTTCGCGCAATGCTCTGCGCGCCCACCAATCCGTATCGAAAGCAATTGCAGGAATATGCGGATATTTCCGCGCCAAACCCACGGCGTAATATCCAAATTTTGCGCCAATATCTACAATTTGCCGATAACATCCGCGAAAAACAATCTCCCATGCAGAATCAAGTTCGCTTTCGTATACACCCAAAAGATAAGGACCCAAATGTTCCGCACAAGTCATCGGCGTCAGGACGAGCCCGGCAAACGGACCATCTTGAACCTGGCTGCCGAACCGTTCAACAAGTTTTTTGTTGAGCTGCGCGCAGCCCCAATCAGCCATGCTGTTTTGTGAAATGACACGGGCATGCACCGAGAACAGCGAGGCAGCGAACTGCGGCGCAGCAGCCCAAAGCATTCTTTTTAAATATTCCTTGAGCTTTTTCAACGCAGAGGTTCAAACCCATGATTTTTAACGCGTTTAAGAGCAGCGGGCAACGTGAAACGATTGTCGCCCGAAGCTGAGTAATTGCCTGCCGCACCGGAGTAACCCTTTACGGCACGCAGATAATCACGGACCTTAATGTTGCCGCTTCCTGACGCGCGGGCTGCTTGCGCAAGGAGCATCAAGGAATCATAAGCATTTCCCGCAGCCCATCCCGGATGTTCACCGTAGCGCTTTTTATATTCAGCAACAAACTCGGCGGAAGGATCTGAAGCATTGACATACCACGTATTATTCAACGCACCCTGTGCCGCTTTGATTTCGCTTTCATCTTCGAATGTCTCCATCCCGATCAATTCGCCGGTGAGTCCGGCTGCACGGTACTGCATGGCAAACGGCGCAAGACTTCCCGGAAAAAGCACGAGTACGACAGCATCAGGCTTCTTCTGTCTTAACATCGCAATGGTCGTGCGGAAATCAGTCTCTTCCTTGGGGAAGGTATCGTAGAAAACAAGCCGTGATTCCAGCGAGCGGGCTTTCAGACTCTCCTTCACGGCATCGGCATCAGCAATCGCCCCAGTCGCCTCGGAAACAATCAAGGCAATCTTTTTAAAATCACGCTGCGCCAGCTCTCCAACCAGCGTCTCGGCGAGCACAGGCGGAGTGACCCAATGGATGAACGAATATTCTTTGCCAACGGCAATCGAGGCGTCCGAGGCGCCGATGGCCATCAAAATGCGCCCATCCTTTTCGCAGAGCGGCCCAATGGCATTGGCCGGCGGTGAACCAAGAACAAAGACTGCGTTTATTCCAGGCGTGCTGGAAAGCCGGTGGTAGATCGATACGGTCTTTTTGCTCTCGAACTGATCGTCTTCGTAAATCACTTCGACATGCCGGCGCAAATCCTCCGGCAGGCGCGAATGCGCCAAGTCAATTCCCTGGCGCGCATACTTGCCCCAGCTCGCCTGCGAGCCGGAAAGGGGGATGATCACGCCGATGCGGTAGGGCTGAATTCCGGTGGATTGCGCTAAGCATTGCGGCAAGAAGCCGAACACTGCAGCTATGCCCAGAACCAGCAGTGAAACGGAAACAAAGTATGACGTCCTGTTCATTTGCTGCCCTCCCGTTCAAAAGCCACATCAAGAGTAAGCCGAACAGCATGAAAAAGAAAGGGGGACAAAAGTCCCCCTGCGTCGTTGGACCGTGCTTCAGCTTTGGTTTACCCCGTCGGGTCATCCGGCCCGCTGTTGTAGAGCGTGCCTTGGAGTTCTCCGAAATACGGCTGATAGAGCCGTGCCCTAACTTCTTCGCGGCACAACCCGACTTCGACATGGGCTCCCAGAGCACGCTGCTCGGTTACCCAGCGCTCATTGTCGAGCGGAAACGCCGACGGATCCGACCGCATCGCTTTCACTAGATCTGGCGGCAGGCCTTCATGAAAGCCCGCGGCTACGGCATCGACCAGTCCGGCGGCACTCCAGATGTAGCGCGGACGCCACCAGCGAAAGGCTCCGGCGCACATATCGCAAGGAGCGCCAGTAGTGGCGATGGCGAGGAAGCGCTTCCAGCCGTTTCGTCCGGTGACTTTGCAGGCCATGTGGATAGCCGACATCTCTCCGTGCAGCGTCGGATCGTCTTCGACGTCAACCAAGTTGACGCCGATCGAAACAATGCGCCATGACTGGACATCGCCGACCAGCACGATTTCCTGCTCGGGACTCGACAGTCGGAGCCACCATTCTGCGAATTTCACATTTCCGCCCTTGAGCCTCAGCTCGTAAGGGATCGCTGTTACTGCGCCAAACGGACCGCCCCGTTTTCCGCGGATCAGCGGACCTCGCACAGAAGTTGTTTCTGCCGCGGAGATCGCATGCCGCATAAGTTCTGCGGGCGAGTAGACGACAAACTCATCCCGACACTTTACGTGGCCATAGATCGCTTCTAACACGTCACTGGTGAAGCCGTCCGAAAGACTCCTCGGATCGAACTTTGCACCCAAAGCTGAAAAAGAACCTGGAACCATGGTTTCCTCCTGGTTCGAAACAAACCCCTTGTCATATTCACGACCCGATCAATATCCCATTTCTGTCTAATATTGTCGAGATTCGTGGCGCACCCACACGTCTGCCTGCCGGAACGGACAATAAAAATTTAATCTTCCTGGTTGATTAGATAATTTGTGAAGCCGAGAATAGGAGATAAGCTTTATTGCTCTTTAAGAAAACCCAATACGGCGTAGCAGGCAGCGGCGAAAAGGATATTCGGCGAAATCGCAGTATCCCCTTTCGCAGACGGAGGGTTTCTCCATGGACGTCATTAAAACATGCCCAGCCTGTAGGCATTGGCGCAAGCCGCTTGTGGTGTTCTTGCTGTGCGTCGTTGTGAAGCCTTGTTTTGCCGAACAGGCGAAACATGAACTCCAAACGAACAATGCAGAACAATACCAGGCGGCGCAAGCAGTCACAGAGTATGACCCCGCAGCCGAGTATGCGGCCGCGCAGCGCGCAGCATACCGCCAGGCCGTATCGGACATGATGTGGCTGTTTTGCATTCCATTCGTCGCTTTGCTCGTTCTCTTCTTCAAACTCTGGTACACTCCGCAAAATATCCCGGAGTGCAAGAGCACCCTTGAGGACGTGAAGCTGATTAAAGCGCGAGTGAGGCAAAAACGCAGCTTACCCGGCGGCTGGACCGAGCGGACTCGAGATGATGCATGAACAATACCCGGCCTCTATCATTTTATCCGCTGGTGTAATTTCTCATCTCGTTCTTCCCGGCACAGCTCGGATAAGTGCAAAAACGGGGGTTAGTGCAGTAAATCACATTAACGCTGCGCCTGCTGCGCCCCCCTAGGTTCGAGTTCCTGAAAGCGGCTTTTGGCCAATCTCTTCGTCGCGGGAAATTGCGGTTCAGTACCGGCCTGCATCGAGCAGGCCTCCTTCGCCGCAATTTCCGTTCCTTGAGCTTGACTCAAAATCCACTTTCAGGAACTCGAACCTCTTGACGGGAGTATCTTCAAATTCCTCACTCTAGTATTAAATTAAGCCGATAGTACGGCTTGCGCTATTTGATGACTCTCTAAATAGTTTAATCATTGCTGGCGGGCAGGACGAAAAAGAAAAAACATTTGCGCAATACGGCGCGCCGGGGCGCAGTGCGGTAAAGCACTGCACCCCGCACGCTAACCGTCCCCCGCACTCCCCCCGCAAATAAACTCACGGGGAGCAGCCAGCAAGAGCTGCTGCCGCTCCGGCGAACATCACACTGAATTGGTATTGCGAGAGACTCGTCTTCGCCCGGATTTCCGCGTCGTTCAGGTCCACGGCAGTGAACCACGGCACGCCGCCGGCGATAAGCGGCTGATAGTCATCCCAGTTGGCTTGCCGCGTCCGCATGCGTTTAGTTTCAGGATCAACGCTTTCGGCAAACGGCACGAACTCCACTTGGCCGTTTGCATCGTACCATACGCTGCCCGCACCTTCGCCGCGAAGAACCTGCTCCACCGCGGCAGCGCCGATCGCCAGGGTGTAGGCCTGGTCGAATTCGTTCGGATCGCCGCAGCGCATCGGGCCATAGCCGTCTTCTACCGGCGTCACATCAACCGGCTTGCCGCTGAGGTTGAGAAAGCCGATTTCGGCAAACTGCTTCCTCAGCAGACCGGCCATCGTCCGGGCAAACGGCACTTCGGAAAGCTTCGGATGCCTATGCTCGTCGAGCGGCACGCCGGCAATCAGCTCGCAAACCGAAGCCTCCGTGCAAATAAGCGGCAGAGCCTCCGAATAGAAGACGACACCGCAAGTGTCCGTCCGGGCGAAGTTCTTGATCAGCGCTCCGGCGATAATGTCGCGGATGACGCCCAGCGGAATCTTGTCCGGAAACATTTCCGGAATGAGCGTAAGCAGCGGCTTTGCGCCAAGCGCCATAGCCTTCCGTGCCGCACACACTCCAAGGATTCCGGCGTCCCGCCCCATGCTTTCCAAGAGAAACGCACGGTCGGGATTGCTGACCATCTCCCCGCCAAGACCCTTAAGCACACGAGCGTATTCCTCCGCCGCCGTGTCCAGGCCGAAAGTCTTCAGACCGCGCCTGTGCCACAAGTCGCCGTCGATGGTCTTCGGCAGATGCACAACGTGCAGTTCGTAGCCAAGCCGCGCTGCGGCGCGCGAAACGGCCGCCGCGGAGCTTCCGGTATCATCGCCGCCGACCGCGATCAGAAAGTGGATGCCTTGTGCCTGAAGCGCACGCACCACTGCTTCAGCGTGACTATCCTCCACCGCGCTTGCGCGATGGGTCGGAAGCAGCGTGCCGCCGCGCATCTTCTGCTCCTTAACCCAGTCGAGAGCAAGCACACGCGTCCCGTCCGGATATGCACCCTTGCGCAGCTCGCGAAAGCCGAACGGGACCATTTCGACAATAGCGCCGTGCTTCTCCGCACAAAGCGCAGCTCCCTCGGCGGTCCACGCCGAACCCGGTGCAGGACCGCCTCCGTGAAGAAACGCAATTCGGGGACGGTTCATGGGACAACCTCCAGTAACTAGCCGCCGGCTCTGCCGGCATACGGGAAAAGAAACCTGAATCCTGCCCACCGGCAGTTCTGACGCCAAACTGACCGCCAGAACAGCCGGAAAGACAATGCTTCTTCACACAAACCGAAGGAGAAAAAAGAAGATGGCTACAACGAAATTTTATCCCGGCGGGCGCGCCGGGCAACGCGGCAGAGACAGATTAATACAGCAATCCAGATTATTACCGCCGCGGTGCGCCACTGACTGTAATTCAATCCGCCTGCGGCAACGAAAAAATAAACCTCGACAAGCACGGCGGACAGGAGCGGAATTAGCACCGCTGTCCCCACCAACTCGCGCATAATGCCGGTTGTTTTCTTATCCTCCCATTTCTGCACTTGGCTTGTCGTCCGCCGGTCCGCTTCGGGCTCGCCGGCGCTGGTCCGGCGGCGTCCGCGGCGCAAGCTGCTTCTTCCGCGGCGAAGAGTCAGGGCGTCGTAAAGAAGAACCAGAATTGTTCCGGTCCAGGAAAAGAAAACAATATGCCGCCATTCGATGCGCTCGATTTCATGACCCTGCGCCGAGTAGTAAATCCACACGATGGCGACGACAAGCAACGGCAGGAGAAAGGCGACTAGGGTAAGCCGCAGGACGAGGGAAATTGCATCTTGGCGCTCTTCGGCAGCAGTCATGCCGGCACTCTAGCACTGGGAGCGGGGAGGTGTCATGGGCTTTGTCCTGAACTTGCTCGGTCAATCCCTAAATCGAGTATACACCTAACGATGATCATAATAGCGAGGCTGAGGCTGAGGCTGAGGCTGAGACGAAGAATAAAGCCAAGCCGAAGATAGAGGCAAAGGTTCTTTTTCGGGCGGGAGCCACAACTCTCAGCCTTCGTCTTCGCCTTATTCCTGGCCTCAGCACCAGTCTTATTCTTAGCCGTTCAATCACCAAATGGAGTATACACCCCTGGAGATGTAAACTTAATTAAGGGAGGCAACATCTATTAGCGAAAGTTTCTTGGAGCAGGGGCAGGATAAGAAGCGGGCCAAGGATTCTTTAGCTGGTACCGCAATCAAACGCCGCGAGCAAAACATTGCGCGCACGGCGATCAACACCGAGCATGCTGGAAATTTGTGGGGACAGGCGCTGTTCCCACCCAAGCAAAAACCTCCTCGAACACACACGAGATGGGAATCGGAGGTTGTTTGCCGCGTGGACGTCGCGCCTGTCACCCTTGCCTCTTCTCTGTTTTGCGAACGACACTACCGAGACGACTTAGTCGAAGCAGCCCGCGTGCGAGCCCTTCGTCTGAGCATGCACACGATCGCTTTCCAGTTCGGCGGCCTCAGCCGAAAGCTGATCCCAGGCGATCTCCTGGCACCAGTAGCCGATCAGTTCCTCCATGCCTGCCGGCAACGGGTCGCCAAGCAACTCACGGGCCTTGGTCAAGTACTGTTCCTTCGTACTCCCGGCCCGTGAAATGGCCAGGACCACATCTCCTGATGGCCGCACTTGTGTCGTCATGAGCGGATCTCCTCACGTCTCGAAAAAGGGTTTCCTTCCAAACTCGCACATAGCGTGCACTCACAGAGGTCTTAATCCCCTGTAAGTACACACTATCCAGCAAGAAGGAGAGACGAGACTCATCCCATTCAACCAAAAAACCTTCTACAGCGCCTGCACCTTGCTCCCGCGTTCTCGGCGGAAACAAGGTGCACGTAACCATCTTCTTCAATCCTTTCTGCGGGGATAAAGAGCAGAGAGCAGGCCGGCTTCGGACCCCAGAAACTTCTAACTGGCCGAGCAGACGCAAACTCCAGGCGGAGCAAAAGAACGCCAGGCTAGAAATATTCCTATTCCTGACGGAATAGTAAATAAATCAACTGCGCTATGGCGTTTAGCTGCGGACAGCGGAAAACAGTCCTGTCTCATCTTGGACTTTTTCTTTTTTTTCGTGTATTTTCACTGCTCATGAACATCACACGGCTTACTCAACACTATATCCGCGAGCACCCCAGCGTGGCCGACTGCCTCGACCGGGGATTGATCAATTATTCTGCGCTGGCGCGAGAGATCTGCAAGACGCTGACCATCGATGCCTTTGACGCAGTGCTCATTGCCTGCCGGCGCTACCGCGCCCGGCACAAAGTTTCCAGTGCGCATGAAAAGAACATCAACGCGCTGATGCGGAGCGCCAAAGTTCACGTACGCAACCGCATCGCGGTGGCGATTGTTGAGCGGGAAAAAATGCTGGAGAAAGCGCTCGGCATCCAGAAGCTGGTGCGCAAAGAACGCGGCGATTTCAACCTGATTGAAGGCGAAGAAGTCTTTGTCATTATCACCAATGTCGAATACATTCCCGTCATTAAAGAAACTTTCGGACCCAAGGTGATCAAAGTCACCAAGGACCTGGTGCAGATTGCCATGATCTTTAATGAAAAGATCGAGACCACTTCCGGCGTCGTGGCGCATATCTACCGGCTGTTTTCGGAAAATGATATCAACATCCGGGAAGAAATGAGCTGCTGGACTGACGTGATGGTGGTGATTGACGAAAAAGATCTGCCGAAAGCGATGCAGATCCTCAGCGCTTCATAAATCAACCCGGGGGCCAGCTAAGCACAGGATCTACTAAGCTTTGGCAGAATATCGCGCAATACGAAAGGCCCTTGCTCCCCTTGGCGCGGCATACGGCGCGGTGATGAGTCTGCGTAATTTCTGTTATGACCGCAGCCTTGTTCCCGTTTATCGTTCAGCTCTTCCCGTAATCTGCGCGGGAAACGCTGTTGCCGGCGGCAGCGGCAAAAGTCCGTTTGTTGACTACCTGGCGGCAAGGCTCCTTGCGCAAGGAATGCCACCTGTCATCCTGAGCCGCGGCTACCGCGGCCGGCTTCGCGGCCCGCATCTTGTTCAAAGCAGCGATTGCGCCGCTGATGTCGGCGATGAAGCGCTAATGCACGGTGAAGCTGCTGAGTCAAGCGGCGTAAATGTTCCTGTCGTGATTGCACGCGACCGCTGTGCCGGGGCGCGCTTTATCGAAGAACACAATCTGGGGCGCGTCATTCTCCTTGACGACGGTTTTCAGCACCGCCGCTTGGCGCGGGATCTTAATGTTTTGCTGCTTGACTGCTCGTCTCCAGAGGCAGCCACCAAATGGTCAGACGCAAAGATGCTGCCCGCCGGGTATCTGCGCGAACATCTGCAAGAGGCCCTCCGGCGCGCGCATTGTCTTGTTCTTGTCCGCCGCAGCGCAGCGCCTCAGCCCAGTTATCCGGCCTGGGTTGAACACGCGTCCTTTCCCGCAAATCTTCCCGTGTTTCATTTATCACTTGTCCCCGGCGCGTTGATCGATCTTTTTTCCGGGGAGCCTCTTCCGCTTGATTCTTTGCGCGGCGTGCAGGCTTGCGCCGCTTGCGCCATTGCCGCACCAGCAGCCTTTTTTGCTCTGCTCAGCGAGCTTGGCATCATAATTAAGCAGTCTTTCTCCTATCCGGATCACTATCTTTTCACACCGCGTGATTTTGCACGCTGGCGCGCGGGTCCGGACTCCCCGCTCGTTGTCACACTGAAGGATGCCGTCAAACTTAAACGTTTTGTCACAGCAAAAGGAACAGCTTTTGCCCTTCAGCTTTTGCCGAGCTTCGATCAGGATGAAGAAAAGCTGCTCTGGGAGCTGATCGAGAAGAACATTTCCCAAAAAAACAAAGGGTAACCAATGGCGCAGCAGGGGCAGATAAAAATCTCATACCTAATGAGCGACTTAGGCGGCGGCACGGGCAATCATTTGCTGCAGATGCTCCGCCATGCCGGCAAAGACCTCGATATTGATTTGATCAGCGGAGCAAAGCTCACCGCGAGAATTGAGCCCAGCGTAAACGTGCATTACCTTAAGGCACTCCCCTGGTGCGACCGCTATCCGCTGAGTCAAATGCACCGCTTCCAGCAAATAATGCGTCTTTGCGCAGCGCGGCAGCCGGACATACTTCACGCTTATTTCTTTTGGCCGATAATTTACGGAAGACTTTTGAAAATGTGCGGCAGAGTAAAGATTTTGGTCGAAAACCGAGAGGACCAGGGCTTCAACTGGGGCAGACATGAATATGCTTGGCTTCGACTGACCCGGACCGTTCCCGATCGCGTAATCTGTGTCTCAGAAGCCGTGAGGCAAACGGTGCTGAAAAACGAGGGTACAGCACCGGCTAAAACTTTGGTGATTCATAATGGCATTGAGCCAACCGCTGCGGACCAGAGCCTGCGCCAGCAGGTGCGCACGGAGCTTGGCTTAAAGCGTGAGCATCAGGTAATTGGCATGGTTGCCAACTTCAACCGCGCGGTCAAAGGCGTTGAGTATTTTATCGAGGCTGCCCCGCTGATTCTTACACAGTGCCCGCATGCTCGCTTCCTTCTTTTTGGACGCGGCAAGTTTGAGCCGCAGCTCCGGGAGCGCGCACAAGAACTGGGCGTTGGCGAGCAGGTGGTGTTTGCCGGATTCCGCAGGGATATTGACCGGTTCTATCAGGCAATGGATATCTCCGTGCTGACTTCACTCTCCGAAGGACTTTCCATAACTTTGCTGGAATCAATGAACCGCGGCCTTCCCACAATCGCCACCAGTGTGGGCGGAAACCCGGAAGTTATCGTCGACGGCGAAACTGGATTTCTCGTGCCCCCGAAAAACGTTCTTGTCTTTGCCGAGAAAGCGGTAACCTTACTTAACGACAACGACCTCGCAAAACGCATGGGAGAAGCGGGCCGCAAGCGAGCAGCAGAGCATTTTTCGCTGGAAAACACAGCCGCGAAGTATTTTGCTCTGTACTCCTCACTGCCCGGAAAGGCTCCGGCAGTCCCATCCTGAAATTCGCCAATACCTGATGCAGCACGGCAAGCAACGTGCCGCACCAACCGAGTCGTTTTTTTGTTAGTTTGCACCATTAATATAGCCTCTCCATGCTCATAATCGCTTGCGGTTGGCTGTAATTATAGATTTCCCTAAGCTGCGTTTTGATGGCCGGCAACGTGGACAAGGAAAATGACATGAGCTGTCAGAACAGCGCTGCGCTTAAAAGCACCACATCGTCCGGGGAGCCGGACACCGGACTTCTTTATCGTCTTGCCGAAGAAGCTTTTGTTCGTTGGATTCATGGCAGCAGACCTGATGCAGCGGACTTGCTCTATGCTCTTGGTCTCATCTGCCGCGTAACGAACGACCTGACCAACAAAGCTGAGCGGACAATATGGTCCTGTACACGCAGCAAGCGCCGCGCGCTCGTTATTGAAGGACTCTCCACGCTAAATATCGAACGCACAACAAAAAAAGCTCTTTATTACTTGAATATCGACTTGCGGCAAAACAGCCGCCAGCATCACTGTTCCTGGGCGGCGGGCTTTAGTTCTGAAGTTCTTAGCCCGCGAGATTGTTATCAGCTGATAGTCGATACTGCAGCAAGAATTTCACTTGATTGCATTACTGCTCACGACAAGGCTGTGTGCCGGCAGTTTGCTGTCTGCTTACGGAAATTATTGTTGCTTGACCAGGTTCTGCAGCAATCCTCACAAACGGCACAAACGTGCGTCCGCTTCTTTCGTAAAGACAGTTTTATTGCTGACGCTTTTGATCTAAGCCGCTACTGGTGGTTCGGCCCAGACCGCAAAGTAAACCGGGCTAAATTGCGCGAGCCTTTGTGGAAAGACTACAACCTCCCAGCCGATCTCTTCCGTCAACTGCCTTAGCCGCCATTCCCCCGCTTTCCTGGCTGAAGATTTTATACTGGAGGAGCAATCTGCTCCTGTGCCATAGTAGAAATAGCTGATTATTTCCCAATCAGCGAGTGCTCACTATGGCTAGAACCGTTTTACTGATTAACGATAATTACGAGATTACCGAGCTGGTCAGGCAACAGGCGGCACAGATGGCGCTGCGGCTTGACGCGATCAAAGATCCGGTTTCGGGGGTTAAAAAGCTTTTTGAGCATGCTTACGATCTGCTGATTCTCAATCCGGAAACCTGCAAGGTTGAGGGACTCGATGTATGCCGTAAAGCACGAAATCATACGCCCGACTTGGCGATCATTGTAATTTCTCCGGCCTTCGACGAAATCGACAAGATCGTAAGTTTGGAGATTGGAGCCGATGATTACCTGGCTCTGCCGTTTAACCCTCGCGAATTAGCTGCCCGGATCAAGTCGTTGTTTCGCCGGGCGTCTGCGTTGAACCGCTTGCCGGAAGAAGACGGCAGAGTCGATTCTCTTGAATTTGGAGAACTTGCTATCGATCAAACCCACCGCCGGGTGACAATCGGCCGCAAAGAAGTTGAACTGACGGCTAAGGAGTTTGAACTTTTGACGTTCCTCGCAAAAAAGCCAGGCCGCCCGTACACTCGAGAACAGATTCTGCATAAACTCTGGGGATACGACTCATCCGGTTACGATCCCTTGATCACAACTTATGTTGCGCGGCTTCGCGCGAAAATTGAAACTAACCCGGAGCAGCCGCGTTATATTCTTACCGTGCGCGGCGTTGGTTATAAGTTTGCCGAAAAAGAATCTCTCGCGAGCTGCGGAGCAAAGGACAACAAGTAGAAGCAATGCCTAAGAATGCCGGCGCCAGCAATAAGCCGAAGAATAACTTGATCGAGTACAGCGGAGAAAAATTCACTCTAACCGGGGGACTCTCTGCGGATAAATTGACGCTGTCGATTAACGCTGAGTCCATTGCCGGCTTTGACGGGAAAATAACCGCGGGTGAACTTGCCGCCGTTCTTCGGCAAGATATTCCGCACGAGTTGCTTGACTTTGCGGCTCTGGCCCACGCCGCACACGAGCTTAATGCGGGACGGAAGGTGGCAAGCCTTGCCGTTGCGCGCGGCATCGCGCCAGTAAAGGGACGGGACAGCAAGCTGCTCCTCTTAGTCAAGCACCTCGACGCACGCGACAAGAAAGGCGAGATGATCGATCTGCGTTACGCAAAGCGCTTCGACAATATCAAAGAAAACACGATCGTTGCCCGCATTTATCCGCCTGCACCGGGTACGGATGGCAAGGATGTCTTGGGAAATCCGCTCCTGGCGTCATGCGGTGCGGCATTGAAAATTAAGACGGACAACTTGCTGTCTCTTGAATCGCCTCGCGGGACTGAGTCATTCAGCAGAATTGTCGCTCTGAGCTATGGATATTTGGAGCTGAACAAAGACTCCCTTTCCCTAAAGAAAGAACTCTCCGTAGCGGGCGACGTCGATTTCCACACTGGAGACATCCGCTTTATCGGCGCCGTTAAAGTAAGCGGCAGTGTGATGAAGGGATTTTCTGTTATCGCCGGTGATGATATCCGCATCACCGGTGATGTTCTGGGCGGCACACTGCAAAGCATGCGTGGAAGCATTACGGTCGGTGGAAACATCATAGGCGGCTATACTGCTGAACTTGTTCCCGGAGAAGATCTGGCGCATGTCCCGGTGGCAAGGCTGACCAGGCTGCAAAGGCATCGCGATCAAATCACCGCGGCTAACCATGTTCGGGCAGAGATAATTGATGGAGCAAGCGTCAGTGCCGGCGGACGTATTGAAGCAGGCAAAGAAGTGCGGGATTCACGCTTTCGCACGCACGAAGCACTGCTGCTTCCCCGCGGTTCTTTGATCAGCGGCAAAGTGCATGCAGTTTACGGAGTTGAAGCGGAAAGCGTTGGCACAGAGGCGGGGGCTCATGTGCAAATCAATCTTTGCCGCGATGTCGAGTCTTCGCGAAGTTTCGATGACTTGCTCTATCAGCTTGACGCTCATGCAGCAGCCGAGAACCTGCTTCGGCTTTATCTCGGCGCTTATGCTGATGAGCACGCACAAATTAAGCAGCTTGCGTCCCGTGAGAGGCAGCGGATTGACGAGTTGCGAAAAAAGCTGCTCCAAGTTCAACAAAGCAGAACCCGGCTGGAACAAGAAAGAAAGGATTTGCTCTCCAGTTCAAGCGAACGTCCTGAGGCAAAGGTGAATTTCCTGAAAGTGCTCCATCAAGGCGTGCAAGTGATTGCCGAAGGGCGGGAATTTTGCGCCCAGGAGAGCATCTGGCTGAAAGGAACGCTTAAAATAAATGCAGACAGCGGTGAATTAACCGTTGGTCAGTACGAGCCCCTAAACGTCAAGGAGCAATCCAATGTTTGCAAATCAAAATAATCCAGAGTTTAACTTTGGCGCAATTGACAACCGCTTCCTCGCGGGCAGTGTCGGACTTCTCAACCCGCGCGAACCGTTGACGCTTCCCGAAACCGCCGTACTCGGTCAAGGCTTGTCGTTTTTGCGGGAACATAAGGTCGGCGCCGTGGTGATCACTGACGCTCACGGGAAAGTTGTTGGTATTTTCACGGAACGCGATGTCATTTTACGCGTCGCTCTTCAGGGTCTGCATATCGAGTCAGCGCTCAAGTCAGTTATGACAATTAAGCCAAAGACAATCCGGATGACAACAACCATTGCTTATGCCTTGCAGCTAATGTCCGAACAAGGCTTCCGCCATCTGCCCATTGTCGACGACGACAATATCCCCGTCGGCATCATTTCGGTAAAAAACATCATCGACTACCTTGTGCGCACAGTGACCGGCGCAATAAGCGAGCTGGCAGGGAGCAGCGAACCTTAAACTTGACCCTGCAAAACCCGCACAAGGAGTTTGGCAGCTTACGGCATCCCGCATCATTGGCATGAACGCAATAAGCTGCCGGCATGAAAAGCGGTTACTGCACCACTGTGGGGAAAGCAAAGTCCACTACGCCTTCTGACGTAATGCGCTCGCGAAGCACCTCAGCAGCAATGACATCCGCCTGGCCGGCGCGAATGGTCAACGCGCCGTAGCGATCTGAAGGCGTGGCCAGCGCCGAACCCGTGGCCGTGCTTGCCGCTGCTGCCGCCAGGCCGTTTAACCGGATTGTTGTGGTCTTAACCTGCGCGTTCGCTTCGAAGGTGCGCAACTCGGCAACAACAGTAACCGCCCCTTGCGTGGTACTAAGCAGCTTCACTTGGTCAGTCATGCCAAGAAATGTATTGATGCTGCCCGCCTGCACATCGCGCCCGGCGATCCTGCCCTGCGAAGCATAAGCAGTCTGCACCTTGTTCTTCTGGTTGTCATGGTAATAAACCAGGCTTTGCGCAATCAGCGCACCGCGATCACTGCAATTAAGCTCCACCGAGCCGCTTTCTCCTTTCGGCAGCAGCGCCCCAGCATTGAAGTGGAACTGCGCCTTGGCATTGATCAGCTGCGATACTGTATTGAGCGTCTTTCCATCAAAGCCGCGGAAAGTCAGCGTTGCTGTTACCGGACGGGGCAGCGTATTTACCACTTCCACCCAATTCGTCTGCAAGTATCGCGCACCGACGGCATTGCTGATTGTCACGTACTGTGTCGCGCCGTTTCCGGCCCGCCCGTCCAGCGCAAAAGCAAAGTTATAAGTATCCGGCTCCACTCCGGCCTTGGCATTAGAGCTGTAACGGCTAACCGTAGCAAAATACTTCGTTGCACCATCAAGCGGAATAATTTCCGTAAGATAGACACTCTCGATTACTTTGCCGCTGATACCAACAATCTCATGCCCGGCTTGAATGTCCCACTCGCCAAGCGCGGGCAGCGCAAAGCTCCTGGTCAGCACTTTACGGCCTTCCTGATCATAGAGATTGTACTGGAAAACGCGCGCGACGCTATCGAGGTTGATTACTTCAAGCCAGTTTGGCACAAGATATCCCATCGCCTGCGGATCGTACGTGTTCGATGTCGCATGCGTAATACCGCGGGTCGGATTGCGCAGTTCCTTGGCAAAAGCAAACGAGAAGTTACCGTCCCGGTCCTGCCGGTAGTTTGACATCCGTCCTGTAAGCACTGCGCCGGCGTCGTCGTCATTGAAGTCGATACGCACCAAACCGTATGTATCCACAACTCCGCTATGATCAATGTCGCGCAGGTCCGCACAGTAGCTTGATTGCGCGCACGCCGTGCTGATCATCGCATTAATGTCCACATCGACTTGCTTCTGGGCATCAATGTAAATATCACGTGTAGCAAGCACGACGCCGCTCAGCAGGTACACACTGACTTTCGCCTGGATCGGCTTAGTGCCGCTGGCAATCAGCTCCAAGAAGTTCCACTGACGCAGAAAAGTGTTGTACTTCGTAAACGCCGGACTCTGGAGATGAAGCTGGAAACTTCCAGCATCACAGGCGTCAGTTCCGTCTGCCTGCTCACGCGCATCGCTAACACCGTCCCCATCATTGTCGATTCCATCATCACCGTTCGAACGGAAGCCGGAATCCGACGCGGAATAACCGCTGGCACCACAGCGCCCTAAGGCCTGCACGGCGTAAAAATACACGACACCTGGAATAGCGGTGGTATCCTCAAAGCTGGTCGTGGAGACCGAAGAACCCAAGGCCTCCATCTGCTCCCCGCCTTGCTGCGCACAAGCACTGATCCGGTACACTTGGTAGCTGTCTGCTCTGGATGATGCGTCCCATGTAATCGTCACGCGATCGGCGCTTGAACCATCCGTTGCATTCACGTTCCCCGGGGCTTGCGGCACGCAGACATCATCCCCCTCATTGTTGTCTTGATTCGAAGAGCAGCCAGGGTCCTGAGTATCCGTCAAGCCATCGTTGTCGTTATCAATGCCATCCTGGCACTGCGACTTTGGATTACTTTCGTCGTTGTCCTGGCGGCTCGAGCAGCTAAAATCCGCCGGATAATCCGTGGCGCCATCGCCATCGTTGTCGATTCCGTCCTGGCACTGCGCCTTCGGGTTCGTCTCATCGTTGTCCTGCGGGCTTGTGCAGCTAAAATCCGCCGGGTAATCCGCAGCACCATCACCGTCATTATCGGCACCGTCTTGGCACTGGCTCGTCCCATCCCCCTCGTTGTCATCCAAGCAAGAAGAGCATCCTGGGTCATTTTCATCCGTCAAACCATCACCGTCATTGTCTGCACCATCCTGACACTGCACGGGCTGGGAGCATGTAAGATTCGCGATATAGTTAGGATCAATGCATGAACCCGTCATATACCAGTTCGTGCCGTTATAACCCACAATATAATAATTGGCACAAGCAGGAGCCGCCGGGAAATGTCCGATAGAATTGATTGTTCCAGCCCGATAGCCAATTAAGCGGCAGATCGCATTAGAAGTAAGCGTATTTGCGCGAGGCATCTCGTTGGCATCGTCAATGGCGATGCCACGGCTCAGCATCATGTTCTTTATTCCTTCGACTGGAGCGCCGGTTGGGCAGTCAAAATGCTCACACCAGCTATTGTAGGTTGGCGGAGCAGCAGCATGTACTTCCGCAGCGCAGAAAACAATAGCTGCGGCCAGGGTCAAATAGAGGAAAGGCAGTATTTGCGCCACTCCTAAAACCTGCCGTCTTGCCGAACTGACAAAGCCGGATGCATTTCTCTGATTCTGCATAATCATCACTCCACAACCTTTCGATAACCGGAAACCTGCTTGCCTAATTCCTTGAACCAAATTCCTGGCTGTTCAACTTCCAAATTCAACAGGCTTCTACCTAAAACAACTAGTTTCGCGCTTTTCAAACACCCGTAAGCATTTGGGAATCCTAAATCTCATTTCCGGCGCAATTATTAAACCAGCATTACTGCATTATTAATTTTTCATAACTCAAAAAAGCAAACAGGACCCGGAAGCGCAGCCTGGCTTCCGGGTCCGAATTTTTTCTGTCTTTGATCCTTACTGGATCGCTGTTGGGAATGCGAAATCCACAATCCCATCCGCACCAATCCGCTCCCGGAGCACTTCCGCCGCAAACACTCCTGGCTGAGCACTGCGCAGAGTAAGCGCACCGTAGCGATCCGCTTGCGTACTCAGCGCCGAACCCAACGCGGTGCTGACCGAACCAGTTGCCATTGCATTTAGCTGAATCGTCGTGGTTTTTACCGGCGAGCCGGCGTCAAATGTCCGGAGTTCCGCTGTTACGCTCACCGGTGACTGAACTGCGCTAAGCAGCTTGACCGTATCAGTCATGCCGAGAAATGTATTGATGCTTCCCGATTGCACATTTTGTCCAGCAATGCGCCCCTGAGATGCATAGGCGGTCTGAACCTTGTTGGCGCTGCTGTCATGGTAATACACGAGACTTTGCGCAATCAGCGCACCCTTATCGCTCGCTCGCAGCTCAACTGTGCCTGTCCCATTTTTCGGCAGCAGCGCGCTGGCATTGAAGTGATACTGCGCCTTAGCTTTGATTGCCTGGGTTACCGGGTTGGCCAGCAAGCTGCCGTCTGCTCCGCGGAAATACAGCGTCGCAGTGACTGTCTTATTCAGTGTATTCACCACCTCAACCCAGTTGGTTTGCAAGAACTTTACGCCCACAGCATTGCTGATCGGCATGTACTGGGTATCGCCGTTCCCACTCCGCCCGTCCAAGGCAAAGGCGAAGTTGTAAGTCGCCGGCTCCACACCTGCTTTAGCATTTGAGCTGTAACGGCTTACTGTCGCAAAGTACTTTGCTGCGCCGTTTTGCGGAATAATCTCGGCCAGGTAAACGCTTTCGACAACCTTGTTTTGGGCATTTACAATTTCATGTCCGGCCTGTATGTCGCGCTCGCCTAAGGGCGGGATCGACACGCTCTTCGTCAAAACCCTTACCCCTTCCTGGTTGTAAAGATTATAAGCGAAAGTCCGCTCGACGCTGTCGAGATTAATGATCTCTAACCAGTTCGGGACCAGGTAACCCATGGCTTGCGGGTCGTACGTGTTCGAAGTTGCCGCGGTTGCACCGCGCGTCGGATTACGCAGCTCCTTGGCAAAGGCGAAGGAAAATGTGCCGTTTGAATCCTGCCGGTAGTTGGACATCCGCCCGGTTAGCACTGCCCCGGCTTCGTCATCGTTGAAGTCAATGCGCACCAACCCGTAAGTATCGACTATGCCGTTGTTGTCTATATCACGCAAACCTGAGCAATAGCTTGACTGAACGCAAGCCGTGCGGATCATCTCATGAATGTTTACATCCACTTGCTTCTGCGGTTCGATATAAACATCCTGAGTAGCCAAAACAACTCCGCTAAGCAAGTAAACACTGACCTTTGCTTGAATGGCCTTGGTGCCGCTCGCAATCAGCTCCAGGAAATTCCACTGCCGCAGAAATGTGTTGTACTTGGTAAATGCCGGGCTCTTTAGATGAAGCTGGAAGCTTCCGGCGTCACAAGCGTCGGTGCCGTCAGCTTGCTCCTGCTCATCGCTCACGCCGTCGCCATCATTGTCAATTCCATCGTCTCCGTTTGAGCGGTAACCGTTATCAGCATTAGACAAAGCGCTCGTTCCGCAGTAACCGGTTGCTTTCACAGCGTAGCTGTAAACCACGCCGGGAATCGCTGAAGCATCTTGGAAGCTTGTTCCGGAAATCGCCGGGCTGACTGCCTCCATCTGTCCGCCGTTTTGCTGCGCACAAGAGCTGATGCGGAAGACCTGATAAGTATCCGCTCGAGCCGCTGCGCTCCAGGCGATACCGACGTAATCAGCACTGGAGCCGTCTCCGGCATTCAATCCCGTTGGCGCCTGCGGCACACACTGCTCGTCGCCCTCGTTGTTGTCTTGCGGCGAAGAGCAGCCCGGATCTTCCATATCAATCAGGCCGTCAGGTTCATTGTCTATCCCATCCTGGCACTGAGTTTTGGGATTTGTTTCGTCATTGTCTTGCGGACTGGAGCAGCTCGCATCCGCTGGATAATCGGCGGCTCCATCGCCGTCGTTGTCCAAGCCGTCCTGACACTGACTCGTACCAGGACCTTCGCTATCGTCCAGGCAAGATGAGCAGCCGGGATCGTTTTCGTCAAGCAGGCCGTCGCCGTCATTGTCGATTCCATCTTGGCACTGAACCGGCTGAGAACAGGTCAGCGCAGCAATATAATTATTATCGAGGCAAGAGCCGGTCTTGTACCAATTCGTCCCGTTAAATCCTACAATATAGTAATTCGCGCAGGCTGGCGCGGCTGGGAAGTGGCCCACTGAGTTTGTTGTTCCCGCTTTATAGCCAATCAAAGAACATACGGCGTTTGCAGTAAGCGTGTTCGCCCGTGGAGCATCGTTGGCATTAATTGAAATGCCCCGGCGACGCATCATGTCCTTGATGCCCTCGACCTGTGCGCCGCTTGGGCCGCAATCATAATGAGTGCACCAGCTATTGTATGTCGGCGGCGCCGCGGCGTATGCCCCGCCGGAAAAGCTAAAGACTAAAGCGCCAAGAGTTAAGAACCCCCGAATCAACGAAGTTGAAACTGCAAAACCTTTACTTTGCTGATGCATATCCGTCACTCCACAACCTCCGCTCAACACAGCGGAGCCTAACCTCTAAAAAAATCTTGATCGCTCAACCCTGAGTGCTAACAATCTGTATCTCTTGAAGATCACTTAAAGGGCCGCCAAGCCCAAACCCAGGCCTTCATGAGACACCCCCGGAGCTCATGTCCACGGAAAATGTTGACAGGAGATTCCAGTATTATGAATTTTTTATGACACGTAATGAGGGGGCTGTCGCATTAAGAGCGTAACCTAAGAAGGCATCGAATGCAGAATTACCAGCTTTTGCCAGATTTTACGTGAAAGATCCGTCGTCAGCGTTTCAATTTCATTCACCGCCGCTACAGCCAGAGGATCGCTGAAGTTCTGTACGTACAATACGGCAATCTTGCCGCAAAGCGAGAGCAGCTCGGTGCAGTAATCAAGATACCGGCCAAGTTCAAAGGGCGTCATCATACGGTGCGCTGTCGGCGAGGACAGCGTGGCCGGCCCCCGGTTGAGCAGCCCTTCGGGATCTTTGGTCAACTGATGCATATCAACGATGTGTGCGATCACCCGGAGCTCATGAATCGCCTGAAGAATACGGCGCCGCTTGATGCGGGTTTCTAGTGTTATCAACGAAAATATAGCTGCACCGATAAGGATAATATCATTTGTTCCTGCTTCAAGAACTTGAATCAGGTCCACAAGGCTCAGCCCCGCTGCCGGCTTTGCGGCAAAAAATACACCAAAAATCACAACACTTATAATCAGTAGCACCAACAGCACCGTAGCAATCCGCAAAACAAGAAGCGGGCGGGAAATCCAAACGCTTCGTTCCTGGGCCGTCCGGCCGATTTCACACAATTTTTGCGCAATCCGGACCAACCCGGCTTGTGGAAATCTTTCCTCAATCCGGCAACAGAGTGCTTCCAGGGTCTTTACTACTTTTTGCGGGTCAAGGCTTTGGTAAGGCATACTCTGAAATATACGAACTTGGCCAAAGAACGAACAGACTTATTTTGCCGTGATGGGCGCACAAAGGACAGCTTGACCGGCAGGCGCAACGCTGGTCTAACAAGAAGGAAAGACATAGCAAAGTTATTGAAATCCATGAAGCCTCAGGCTACTGAGGCTTATTAGAATCCCGCATCGGATGCGGACATCAGAAACTACATAGGAGAGGGTTTCTTGCGGAAGATCCGGACATACAAAAGTATTTCATGGCTGGCGCCTAAAATTTCGCGCCGTGAATTCTTATCATCAGCCGCTGCTTGCGCCGCCAGCCTGGCACTTGGGCGATGTTCATCGGGCGGCGGTTCCGCAAGCCGGTCAGTTGTTTCGATAACCCGCGCCGAATCTTACACACCGGCCCTTGTGCGCCAGCAACTGCAGACTGCCCTGGAGGGCATCGGCGGAATCAGCGATGTAATCAAGCATGGGCGGCGCGTTGCGGTTAAGGTGAATTTAACCGGCGGTTCCGGCTCCTCGCTTCTCTCCGACTCGCCGCAGAATGAGCCCTATATTACGCACAGCAGCGTAGCCGGTGCGCTATGCGAACTGCTTCGCGATGCCGGAGCGACCGAAATCTTTATTGTCGAAGCTCTTTACGATGAGCAGTCCTGGTCAAATTTTGGTTATACGGAGATCGCCGCGCAAACCGGCGCAAGGCTGATTGACCTTAACCGCACCGATCCCTATCCAGACTATCTTGCCCAACAAGTCAATGCCCCGCTCGTCTACGACCGCTTTACCTTCAACCGTATTTTGGAAGAAGTCGATGCGTTCATTTCCCTGGCAAAAATGAAGTGCCATACAAGCTGCGGCATTACACATTCACTGAAAAACCTAGTAGGTCTCGTCCCGCAAAGGCTATATACTCTCAATGAAACGGATTTGTACCGCACCGCGCTGCATGGTGCTCCGGGCGAAGAGATGTACCGCTTGCCGGGTGCGATTGTCGATCTCAGCCAGGCGCGGCCTATTGATTTGTCGGTGATTGATGCGATCGTGACGGTAGAAGGCGGCGAAGGACCCTGGAACACCGCGATCACGCCGATCCAGCCGGGCTTGCTCATTGCAGGAAAAGATCCGGTGGCAACCGATGCTGTCGCCACCACGCTGATGGGCTTTAACCCGGAAATAGACTATCCGAACTCGCCTTTTGTCCACGCCTATAACCACTTGGCCTTGGCCGGCAGCTTAGGACTGGGCACAAACCGCTTAGACCGCATTGATGTCGTTGGCGAGTCAATCGCCGGCGCCGCGCTTTCGTTTCGACCGGCAGCTTAATCTTGCCTGCTGCAAGTTTTTTTGCGGGAATTAGCATTACTCCGTTAGGGTTGTGGATTTGAGGCGATTTTCGCTAAACGGGAATCGTGAGCCCTCGGCCTGAGCCATAGTGCCATAGAGCACAGAGGCGGTACTGCTCGGGCCGAAGGCAGCGGAGCGATATCCCGT
>JAKPSH010000156.1 GCA_029555385.1 Pseudomonadota bacterium | reverse complement strand
TAAGTCTTGTTTCGGCAGCAACAACTAGCTTTTCTGTTCCTTCCCTGGTGTCAAGGGCGGCCCAGGCGCAGACACAGCCCTTGCGCACGCCGGGCAAAGTGCCGACAGCTTCTTCGATGTCCTGCGGATAAATATTCCTGCCGCCCCGGATTATCACGTCTTTCATGCGCCCGGCGACAAATACCTCGCCATCGGCGAGGTATGCGTAGTCTCCCGAATTAAGCCAGCGTCCGTCAAAGAGCCGGGCGTTGGCTTGCGGGTTGTCAAAATAACCGCGTGTCGCGGAGGGTCCTTGAAACTGGAGCTGGCCGACATGGCGCTCAGGCATTTCGTTTCCTTCGGTATCAATAATGCGCAGTTGATGGCCCAGCAGAGGTCTGCCGCATGAAACGGAGGCATAGGCATCTGGGTCTTCGGGTGGGATGCGCTCGGCAATGCCGTGGAGCTGTAGTTTCGTGCGGCTTACTGTCTCAATACGTGCGCCCCGTCCGGGCGGAGGAAAGCACAGGCCGACGCAGTTCTCGGCGAGGCCGTAAACGGGCAACACAGCTTCCGGCTTAAATTCGTAAGGCGCAAAGCGGCGGCAGAATGCTGTTATTGTGTTGGCACTCACGGGTTCTGCGCCATTAAAAGCGATGCGCCATGAAGACAAATTCAGGCCAGCTAGCTTTTCCGAGTCTAATCTGCTTGCGCAGAGCTGGTAGGCAAAGTTGGGTCCACCAGATATTGTGGCGCGAAAACGGTCAATAGCGCGCAGCCAGCGCTCGGGATGAGCAATAAAAGAAAGCGGGCTCATCAACACTAGCGGAATGCCGTAATAAAGGCTGCCGAACCAGGCGCCGATGAGTCCCATATCATGATAAAGCGGGAGCCAGCTTGCAAATACATCTCCTTGACGCACGCCGCAGGCTTGGCCCATGGCGCGGATATTTGCGAGGAGGTTGCCATGGGAGAGGACGACTCCTTTTGGACTCGAGGTGCTGCCCGATGTGTACTGGATGAATGCTGGCTGTTCTGCTGCTGCTTTGCGTTGGATCGCCGTGGTTGGGCCGGAAAGAATCTCTTCGGGTGTGCTGATCAGCGACAGGCCGGGCAGTGCAAAACGGGCCAGGCGTGCTGCGGTGTGGATCTCAGGGAAGACGATCATTGCGCTGGCACGGCAGTTGCTCAACGTGGCAAGATTGCGTCTGAGGTGTTCTTCAAGCTGTGTGTGCTGAAAAGGCGGGTAGAGAGGAACAGGGACAGTTCCGGCGAGCAGGCAGCCGAAAAAGCTGATCAAAAAGTCAAGGCCTGTTGGCAGCATGAGCGCTACCGCCGTTTGTGGTTCGACGCCGGCATGATGCAGCCCTGCCGCGAAGCGTGAGGCGCTCTGTCTGAGCTCGCCGTAAGTCAGCGCGACCGCGGAATTCTCTTCTTCCTCAAAGATAACGTGATTGCGCTCAGGTGCATGCTGCACATGCCAATCGAGCACGTCAAGCAGCGTCGATGCGCCGGCGGGTTCCTGGGCCGCATCCAGCGGGGTATGGATTTGCTTTGACGCTCCTCGAAACTTGGAGGTGCCGGCAGGATCGAGAGAACGCTGAAGGAGATGCGCCATTTCTGCGGCAGTGGCCGCGCGAATCGCGTCAGCTTCTGGCAGGCGCGCGCCAAACTGTTTTTCGATGCGGCTGATTAGTTCAACTCGCGCCAGACTGTCGATGCCGTAAGCAGCGTTGAGGTCTGCGTTTGGGTCAACAAAGGGCGGACTTGAGCTTTGCTGCAGTTCGGCAGCAAGCGCGCCGGCGATTGACGCGATGGCTGCGCTAAGTTCCTCTTGGTCAGATGATTTCGACATGAGAATGTTTTACCCAGCCGCGACGGCTTTCCGGCAGCATTATTTCCAGCCAATCCCCGCGTTTCTCGCCGGCTTCGACTTCCGCGCCATCATGCAGTTGAAAGACAACCTGGAAATTGTCTGAGTTGCCAGAGCGCACGGGAACCTCGGGAACAACGACGACCGCAGGTTTTAGCTGACACGCCGCTTCAGTCAAGGCAAAAACAGGACGTCCGCTCCGGTCCTCCCTTGCGCCGAAAACGAGCAGCGCAAAGTATAACGTTAAGCAGGCCAGCGTTCCCATGACCAGTCCTCTACGGCGCAGCACGATTAGCGGATGCAGCGCAGCTAATGCCCAAAACAGCAGATAAGATACCGCAAAACACCAACGCAAACCATACGTGCTCAAATGAGTCCGCAAAAACAGCATGCGCTCAAGAAGGTAGCGCAGGCCGCGAGGTTCGTCTTCAATGCGATCGACGGCATGCGACCGGGCCAGGGCCAAATTGGATAAGACATCGGGGTCTGCCGGCATTTGAGCCAACGCGCGCCGGTATGAGGCGATCGCGGCTCCATAACGTCCCAGGCGATAAAAAGCGTTGGCGAGATTATAGTGCATGTGGCCGTTGTTTATGCCCAAAGCGATCGCCTGGCGGTAGAGGTCTGCGGCGCGCGCATATTTGCCTTCACTGTACGCGGCATTGGCACGGAAGGCCAAAGAACTTGCTTCATTGTTTTCTGCTGCGGCAATGTTCAGGAAAGCCGCAGCGGATAGCAGCAAAATCAGCAGCGCAGCAAAAGTTTTGGCAGAACATATTCTGTGCACTATTTTCTCCGCGTCTTCAATCGTTCTTCTAGAGCGGCAATCAGCTTCTCGCCTTCCGCGAGCAGTGCGCCGTGTTCCGGTGCCGGGGCGGTGGCCCCGGAATAAAGCAAGCGCTCGCAACGCTCAAAAAGCGCAGCGAACGCCTGCGCTAAAGAGTCATCTTGTGCGGTTCTTCGCAAAAGCGCAGCACACTCCTGCGCAGTGAGTCCCTGAATGTTGCTGCGGAGGCGATCTCCCAAATAATTATAGAGGGCGGCGCGCAAACCAGCGGCAAGACCGCTGGAGCTGATCTGCGCGCCGCGCAGTGCGGCAAGTGCGAGAAACGCTTGCGTGCCGGCGTTTTTCTGTTTAAGCAGCGCCGGGTCGTCGCGCAGCCGCCGTCTTTGCGCCAGGAAGAAAAATAACGCGAGTGAGCAGAGCGGAGCGGCGAGAATGATCGCGGCGAGGGCTTTGCCGGAGAATTCTTTCTGCGTACTTAACGCTGCGGCGCCAATATGCTGTGGCAGTAAATCTTCGGCAACAATAGTGATCTCTTTACGCTTATCCGCCGGAGTGTCTGCCGCGCTCTGTGCTGCACGGTTTGCGGCAGCGAGCCGATTCTGCTCCTCGACAGCGCCCGGCAGCACAGTGATGGTTTTCGGTGGGGTCTCCAGCAGCTCGTGGCTTTCAGTTTTGGGGTTGAATGTTAAGAACTTGAAAACAGGAAGAGGGTGTTCTCCGGGACTGAGCGCCACAAGAGCGATGTTGAAAGTCTTGGTGAACAAGACCTTTCCATTGTCAAATTCCGTTTTCAGGTCTGGTTTATCGTCATATCTCTTGAACATCGCGCTGTCTTGAGCTGATTGTTCCGGCAATTCCAGGGGACGCAGATTTCCATCGCCGGTCAAGACAAGACGCAGTGTTACGCTCTCTCCTTGGTTCACCTTTCTCTTGTCGAGAAAAGTTGCAAGTTTAACCATGCCTGTCGGAATATAGCCGGGGTACGGCATCGGCGGAGGCGGCAGGGGGCGAACATTAAGCCGGACAGGCGCGGCGGTGAGGCGTTTGGAAATTGTCCGCCCGGCGTCAAAAAGCGACCAGTTGTGCAGCAAATCGTCGGCGAAAAAAGGGTCGCTGAAAAGTCCGCCGCCCGATCGCCGCGGGGAGGGGCGTGCTGCCTGGATCTTTGCCGTCAGTATGCGCGGGGGGATTTCCAGCGGGCCATCCTTTTTCGGAATTAGCACCTCCAGAAAAGACCGGACGGTGATGCTGCCGGCGCGTCTGGTTTGCTTCTCGTTGCCGGAGATGTCTTCCCGCCAGAATCCGGTGAATTCTATGTCTTCCAGCGTACCGCCCATAAATGATGCATCGGCGGCGACCTCGGCACGGTAGGTGATTTGTTCCCCGGCAAACGGTGTGGGGTTATCGACAAGTTGTGTGAAATCGATGCCGGAGGCTGCGCGCTGGCGGGTTTCGTGTGAGGTATCAGCGGGCAATATCGTTAACGGCGGAATATCAAGTTTGACAGTTTTGCCATCGATTGCCATTTGCGCCGGCGGAAGTTCGTGCTGGCCGGGTGTCAGGCGCGGGTTTGGCTCAATTTGATAAGAAAAAGTAACCTCCGATCGCTGAACTCCGTTGATGAAATGGTGCTTGCTCGAAGTGCCGGTGCTGGAGATGGAAAAGCTCCGTGATGCGGCAAAAGCCGGCGGACTGATGTCGGTTTTCGATCGGCCAATTACGGTCAGGCGCAGTTCAAAGATATCGTCAACCGAGCCCTTTCTGGGTTCTAAAAAAACTTGCACATTCTGCGCCGCCGCGTTCTGCGCCGCCGCGGCAAATAACGCTTGCTGCACACCGCAGCAAATTATTCCAAGCACAATACTGCGCCACATCGCCGGAATCTTCCTTGCGCTCCGGCGCAGTTGCCGCCAAAAGAATTCCTTCGCAGCAGACGCTGCATTTTGCGCCACGCCCATGTTCTACCAGTCCCGTTCCGGAGGTTTTTTCTTCTGCGCCTCTAGCTGTTGCAGGCCCTTGAGCTTGCGGTATGCGGCACGCGCTGCGGGGTCTTCTTCAATACTATCAAGGAGCGCCTGGTTTTGGTCAAATGGTGTGTGCTGTTTATTGCTGGGTTCCCCGCTGCTTGACTGCTGTTTTTCGGCATCCTCTGGCAGTCGCGCCACACTATTGCGCGGATCAGCTGGCGACTGGTTTGGTTCCTGCGGCTGCATTTGAGTTTCATTACTCCCGGACGGCGGCTGTTGATCCGCGCCCGCGCCCCCGTTTTGCTGCGGCTGTGCCGGGTTCTGATCTTGCGCCTGGTCCCGTGGTGTTTCCTGACGTCTTTTCAACAGCTCCTTGGCGATTGCGAGATTCACCTTGGCATCATCATCGTCTGCGGCAAGCGCAAGGCTTTGTTCGTAAGTTTTGATTGCTTCCTCGAATTCGCCTAACTGCACCATGCTGTTTGCCGCGTTATAGAGCGCTTGTGCTTTTTGTTCGTTGTTGCCGCTGAGCGTCGAGGCGTGGAGAAAACTTTCTTTTGCCTGAGGAAATGCTCCCAGGCGGTAGTAGCTGGCGCCTTTACCTGCCGCGAAGCGGTAGTCATGCTGCTGCTTTTCCGCTCCAGCCGAGAAAGCGTGAAGCGCGGTTTCGAAATCTGCTTTTTCGTATGCTTCTTTCGCCTTAGCGCCCAGCGCCTCCGCCGGTTCGGCATGGGCCGCGACCGGATCTTGTGCAAGAATAAAAGCCGCCATCAAGCTAAGAGCAAGGGGAGTTTTTTTCTTGCTGCCGTGCGAAGGTGCGAAAGAACTGCTGTTTGGCGCACGAAAGCTGGCCCAGGGGCCGGCCAAGAGCAGGAGCAGGCCAAGAAAAAGCGGCAGTTGGAAATGCTCGTTCCAGCGTTTGCCGCGGCCCCACTTCAATGTGCTCGAGTCCAGCGTCTGGCGCATGCCAAAATCATATATTGCTGCTATGTCATCGTCGCCGGTAATTGATCTCACGTAAGTGCCGCCGGTTTGCGCGGCAAGCTGCTTCAGTTTATCTTCGTTAAGCTTGGAAATGACGACGCTGCCGCGCCGATCCTGCTTATAACCGCTGGGCAGGGGGATCGGCGCTCCCTCGGCGGTGCCGACACCGACAATATAAATAAGCACATTAGCATCCTTTGCTGTGCGTGCGGCGCGATCCATGTTGCCTTCGAAATCTTCGCCGTCGGTGATCAGAATCAGCGCGCGATCTCGCTTTGGCCGGCTGAATATGGCGGTATCTGGTCTGCTGCCGCGGTCAAGCCCCCGTACGCCTTCGATTATTGCATCTTCGACGTTGGTGCCGGGAACGGGTATCGCCTCGGTTGAAACAGACGAGAGAAACAAACGGAATAGGCCATAATCCAGCGTGAGAGGCACTTCAAGAAACGACGTTCCCGCAAAAAGCACGAGGCCGATGCGATCGCCGCGCAAATGGCGCAGCAAGTCGGCAACTTCCCGCTGCGCCCGGACCAGCCGGTTAGGTTTGACATCCTCAGCCAGCATGCTGCTTGACGTATCAAGAGCGATCATGATGTCTAGTCCCCGCCGCGATGCTTCCTTCCAGGTAAATCCCCACTGCGGGCGGAGCAAGACTGCCGCAAAGCAGAGTGTCGCCAGCGACGCAAGCAGGACGGTTTGCCGCTTGCGCGCAACAACGCTTTCAAAACCTGCCAGCAAGCGTGATGCAAGCTGGGCATCGGCAAATGCGGCAAGCTGTTTTTCTTGGGCTCTCAGCGCCCAGCGGCCTACGGTATAGACAAATACCGCACTTAAGAACAGCCAGAACATATCGGCATTTGCAAACTGCACGGTCCTGCCCCTCCCTTAAGGAATCGCCCTGAAAAACACTGCCGCGGCTGTCTGCTGCACGAGAAAAAGCAGCATGGCCAAAGCGGCGGGATAAATAAACAACTCTTCGTACTCGACATAGTCCGGCGAAGCTTCTCTGCGTTCCTCGAGTTTATTAATTTCGCCGTAAATTTGCGCCAGCTCCTCTGTATTCTTGGCATTGAAGTAACGCCCGCCTGTGCGCTGCGCAATGTTGGTCAGCGTTTCCTCATCCAGCGGGACTTCTTGGTAGGCCAGCGTATCAATGCCAAAAATGTTTTTCGTTTTAAATGGTACAGGCTCGTTGGTACCGATGCCCACGGTATGGACTTTTATCCGGTGGCTGCTCGCAGCGTCTGCGGCTTCAAGGGGAGCGATATTGCCGGAGGTCTGTTTGCCATCAGTGACCAGGACGATTGTTTTTGAATCGGCCTTGATATCTTTGATGCGTTTGACGGCGAGCGCAAGAGCTTCCCCAAGAGAAGTGCTGTCGCCAGCCATGCCAATTTCAAGGTTATCGATGTAATCCTGCAATATGCGGTGATCCAGTGTCAGGGGACATTGCGTGTAAGCATTGGTGCCGAAGACTACTAATCCCAGGCGGTCCCCGGTACGCTCTTCGACAAAGCTGCGCACAACTGATTTCAGCGCGTCGAGGCGCCGGACGCGCTCGGAATCAATAAAAAAATCAACTGCTTGCATGCTGCCCGAGGTGTCGAGGACAAGCATGATATCGCGTCCGCCGGATTCCGTGTCGATGAATTCGCTGCCTGCTTGCGGGCGGGCGAGCGCGAGAACAAACAGCAAAAAAGAAGTTCCTTTGAGCATGCTCAGCGCGGCTGGATGAAGCCGGCAGCGCCACGATTTCGCTAGTGTCTCGGGCGCGGCGAATGAAGCGAAGTTAAATGCTGGGACAAAACCAGTTTTGGGCCGCAGGCGGAGCAGCGCCAGCACCGCCCGGCGCCACTCTGGTTCAAAGACCAGCGGGGTGAGCAAGACGAGCAGCAGTGCGATGGGGGTTTCGAAGCGCAGCATTTTCAAACTCCCTTCGCCGGCGCGGTTTGTGCCCCTAACTTGCTTTGCGCGACAACGCCTGTCCGGCGTTCCAGTTCTTTCTTCAGCCAAGACGCGAGCTGGCGCACCAGTGTTTGACTTTGCTGAAGATGAGCCGCAATTACATCGCTTTCCAGCGAGTAGTATGTTTCCGGATTAGATGCAAAAGCAGCACGCTCACAAAATCGAAGCAATGAGATGAGGTGGTGACGATAATCGTCGAGTTTCTCCCGCGCAATATTGGGCAGCGCCCGGCGCAGCAGCCCGGGCAGCTTTTTATCGATTTCTCGCGGTGTCAGGTCGACCGCAGGAAAAGCAAGTGCGGCTTGGGCGTACTGGCGCATCGTCAAAGAGAGGTCCAGTGCCAGCTCCCGGATTGTAATTTGGTTTTCTTTGCGGGCTTGCTCGATCCGCCGCAGTTCTGCAAGAGCCGCTTGTTCCGGCGCGAGCCCGGTTTGCGCAGCAGGCAGCTTTTCTTGCTTGCGGCGGCGGAGCAGTAAAAATGCAGCAAGCGCAGCGAGCCCCAAAAGCAGCGCACTGATTAACAAAGCCCGCACCGGAACAGGCGAGAACTGCGGCAAAGGTTTAATGTCGCGAAATCCCATTGCGGCATCGTAAACGGGCGGTGTGCTCGACGCCGGGTCCGCTGCTGGCGAGTCTGTAAAATGCTGCGCGTCAGCCATGTTGCCTGTCGTTAATGCCGTGCATGCCGCGAATCAAAAAAGCGCCGCAGTTCGGGCATAAACGGCTTATTGCTCATTAGTTCGATCACGTTAACGTCGTGGCGCTTGAGCAAAGCGGTAGTGTGTTCACGGTTTTTGGCCGCGGCTGCCGCGAATTGCGCACACGCCTGCGGAAAGTGCGTGTCGATCAACACTGTTTGTCCGGTTTCCGGATTGCGCAAATGGACTAAGCCGCTCTGCGGCAGCGCGAAATCGACGGGATCTTGCACGATTACTGCATTTAAGTCGTGCCGTTTCGCCAGCACGGCGAGAGGCTGCTCAAAGCCGGAGTCGAGGAAATCAGAAAGCACAAAAATTACCGCACGTTTCTTGAGCACGCGGCTGAGAAAAGAAAAAAGCTCACCGAGATCTGTCTTCGGGTTTTGCGCACCGGGAGAGAGCACCTCGTGCAGGATTCGCCAAACAGCTCCCCTGGCTTTTCGCGGCGGATGGAAGGTTTCCAGACGGTCGGAAAAGGTGACCAGGCCGACTTTGTCGTTGTTGACCAAAGCAATCATGGTGAGCACTGCTCCGACTTTGGCAATTAAGTTATCGCGCAGTTGCTCCCGTGTGCCAGTTGCTGTGGAGGCGCTGACATCAACGGCAATCATCACGGTTAACTCGCGCTCTTCGCGGTATGCACGCACATATGGCCTCCCGCTTCGCGCGGTAACCTTCCAGTCGATGCTGCGCACGTCGTCGCCGGCGAAATATTCGCGGACCTCCTCAAATTCGACACCCCGTCCGCGAAACGCGCTGCGGTAACGTCCGGCGACAGCGCGGTCGGCCAATCGCCGGGTCTGAAAGTGCAGCTTGCGTATTTCGCTGATTGTCTTGGAATCTAGTTGTGTCTTCTTGAAAAGTTCCATAAGCCGATAGGTTGGCGCGAGCTACGGAACTTCAACGCCCTGCAGCACTAATTGCACAAGATCGTCTGCGTCCAGTCCCTGAGCCTCAGCTTCATAGGTGAGCATGATGCGGTGGCGAAGCACGTCCGGGGCAACATCTTTGATCATTTGCGGAACGACGTAGCGCTCGCCGCAGAGCAGCGCCTCGGCGCGGGCGCAAAGGAAGAGCGCAATTGACGCGCGCGGTGACGCCCCAAGTTCGATCAGCGGTTCTATGCTCAAGCGGTAATCCTTCGGGCGGCGCGTGGCGCTGACCAGGTTGATAATGTACTGCCGCACGCGATCGTCGACATAAATATGATTGGTCAGAGCCTTGATGCGGGCAATTTCTTCCAGCGAGGCCACTGCTGAAGCATGAAGCCGGAGTGAGTCTTGGGCAGTGACGGTGTCGAGCATTTCTTTTTCTTCGGCAGGGCTCGGGTAATCGACTTTTACCTTCATCAGAAAGCGGTCAATTTGCGCCTCGGGGAGCGGATAAGTTCCCTCTTGTTCGATCGGGTTCTGGGTGGCGAGCACGAGGAAGGGATCGGGAACGCTCAGCGTCGATTCGCCAATGGTTACCTGCTTCTCCTGCATTGTTTCAAGCAGCGCTGACTGAACTTTTGCCGGTGCGCGGTTTATTTCGTCGGCAAGGATCAGGTTGGCAAACACTGGGCCGCGGCGGACTTCAAATGTCTGAGTCTGCGGACGGTATACCTCGGTGCCAATCAGATCGGCAGGCAGCAGGTCGGGGGTGAACTGGATGCGCTGAAACTTGGCACGGATGGTCTTGGCTAAAGTTTTTATCGAGAGAGTCTTTGCCAGCCCCGGTACGCCTTCCAGCAGCACGTGGCCTTCTACGATCAAAGCCATGAGCAGGCGCCGCCGCACCTTCTCCTGGCCGATTACTTCTTTGCCGACTTCATCCAAGATCGACTGGATCGTGCGCGACGCAAGCTTTAACGCATGGTCAACACTTGCGTCGTCGGGACGATATTCCGTCATAGAACAGTTCTCCGAAGGTAAGGGGCTGACAATGAGCTTTGCTATTGCGCGCCTTTCGAGCGGTAAAGAGCAAAATGCGCACGTCGGTTCTTGGCGTACGCGGATTCGTTATCCGCGGGATCCAGCGGAATTTCCTCACCGTAACTGATCGTGCTGAGCTGGTTCGGGCTGACGCCGTAGCTGAGCAGCAGCGATGCTACCGCTTTGGCTCGTTGGGCGCCGAGCGCTAAATTGTATTCGTTTGTCCCGCGTTTGTCGCAGTGCCCTTCAATTTCCGCCCGGAGGGTTTTGTCGGCGCTAAGGGCCTTTGCGCTCTCGCGCAGCTGCTCTTGATATTCAGGCGGTACGACCGAAGAGTCGTAGCCGAAACGCACGTCTGGAAAAAGTCCCCCCTCTTGCGCCTGCGGAATGTTTCCTTCTCCATACTCCGGCTGGTTCAAGGCCAGGTCTTCATCGGAAAACTGCCCGCCTTCGCCAGCCTTGCCGGAGGACTTGGAGCAGCCTGCTGAAACGGCAAGCGCCAGAACAACAGCGATGCATAAAATCACGCTGCGGGATGCAGCTTGCGGATAAAGAAATGGTATTGCGGACTTCTTCATTTGCTCAAATATTCCTCTTGCTACACTGTAAAATTAATATGCTTTCCGTCAGTGTTACAATGACGAAGCAAAGGCTGCAATTGTTCAGTCGTGAGTGCAACACTTTAGCGTGAAGCGGCTTATTCGGCCAGTCAAAACGATGGCCTGACGCTGTTCTACTAGCAAACCGGAGCGCTGTGCCTGGTGCCTCGTTTGCATGTTGGTGTTTGCTCCGCGGTCTAACATAGAATTGCTGCGCCCGGTGGTGTTTTTAGCTCATTTATGATACGTTCGCTCGCCTTTTTGCGGGGTTCCGTAATCATAGAGGGTGGGATTAATGATTCGAATATTTTTTATAGTTTTTTGCTTAGCAATTTGCCTGGCTTATCCATTTGCGCACGCTCAAGCCCAGCAAGATGATTTTTCTTGTTTGGCTGTGTTGGACGCGCGAGAACACAACCGCCTTCTCCAGCAGGTGGATGAACAATACCGGCGTTATTCGACGCTCCATGCTGAGTTCCGACAGCAATCCTATTTTGTTGGCCTTAATCAGCGTGTGGCAAGCCGGGGGCATGTATGGTTCCGCAAGCCAGGGATGATGGATTGGAGCTATGAAGAACCGGAAGCCCAGCGTTTTGTAGCTGATGGGCAGACGCTGTGGTTTTATCAGCCGGGACTGAATCAGGTTACCCTGGGCGATTTCAAGCAGGCATTTGATTCCGACCTGCCGGTTTCCTTCCTCTTGGGTGTGGGGAAGCTGCCGGAGAATTTTAGATTGAGCTCGGCATGTGCGGCTGCGGCGGGCACCGTGCTTGAGCTTGCGCCGCTTCGCCCCGACCCGAATTTACAGCAATTCTATCTTTTGGTTGACAAAGTGCGCCATGCACCGCTCGGAGCGCGGGTAATTGACATCGGCGGCAATGAAACGGTTATCTCTTTGTCCGGTGCGGTGTTTGACGCGCCGGTGGCCGAGGAGCGTTTTAAGTTTCAGATTCCGCGGGGTGCGGATGTTATTGACAAGCGTCAGGCGGGCGCTCCCCTTCAGCAGAGTAAATGATGCAGCGCGGTGCTCTGCCGGTAATCGGCAGCAAAGTCAAGAAGCAGCCAAAAACAAACGTGTCTTCCGCTGGCGCCGGAGACAGTGCCGAGCTGCGCCAGCACAGTGGCAATGTCTGCCTGGTCACGCTTGGCTGCGCAAAAAACGAGGTCGACTCCGAGGTTATGCTCGGTGAATTTTTGCGCCTGGGGTATGCGCCAATTTTAGACCCGGCTCAGGCTGAGATCATTGTCGTCAACACTTGTGCGTTTCTCCGCTCGGCAGTGGAGGAGAGTGTCGAGCGGATTGTTGAGCTGGCTCAATGGAAAAAGAACGGACGATTGCAGCGCCTGATTGTTGCGGGCTGCATCGTGGAGCGTTATCGTGAAGACTTGCGTAAAGCGCTGCCGGAAGTCGATCAGTTCATTTCGACAGATGATTTGCTGCTTGCGGCGCGAAGTTCATCAACCGGGGAGGACTGCTTTGACCCGCAGCGCAAGCCGCATTTTCTCTATGACCACCGCATGTATCGTGCGCGTGGAGCGGGAGAACCCTCGGCTTATGTGAAAATTGCCGAAGGATGCGACCGCCCCTGTGCGTTCTGCATCATTCCTAAATTGCGCGGCTCGTATCGTTCGCGGGATGCGGGGTCGGTTATGTGCGAGGTGCGTGAGCTGCTCGCACGCGGCGTGCGTGAAATCAACCTCGTAGCCCAGGACCTTACGGCGTTCGGCGCGGATCTTCCGCGCACGCGGCGCACCGGCTTGGCGGAGCTGCTCCGTCAGCTTGCCGATCAGCAAACAGTTAATGCACGTTTCTGGCTGCGGCTGCTTTATGGTTTCCCCTCCGGCATCAGCGATGATCTGCTCAGTGCAATCAATGATTTGCCTTACGTGTGCAAATACCTCGATCTGCCGCTGCAGCATATTAGTGATGCCGTGCTCCAAAGAATGCGGCGGCCTTTGGGTGAAAAGCAAACGCGCAAACTGATTGAACGCATACTAGAGCGTGTGCCGGGAATCGCGCTGCGCACGACATTTCTCGTCGGTTTCCCCGGGGAGACCGAGGAAGACGTCAAGATCCTGGAAGATTATGTCCGGCAAGGATTATTTGCTCACGCCGGTGTGTTTGCCTATTCGCCAGAGCCGGAAGCGCCGGCGCATAATTTACCCGATCAGATTCCTGAAGCGGCCGGCAGCGAGCGGCGCGGGCGTATTATGGAGTGCCAGCAAGCGGTCGTCGCCCGCCGTCTGGCGCATTACCCCGGGACACGGGTGGAGGTTCTTATCGAAGGTGCGCACAGTGAGACAGATTTGCTCCTTGCGGGACGCTGTGCCTGGCAGGCGCCAGAAACCGACGGCGAGGTAATCATCAATGAAGTTGACGAGCCGCTGCTTGCCGGTGCCGAGCATCTGCCTGAAGATTGTTTCCGTGGGCAATTCGGCATCGTGGAGATTACCGCCGCAGCCGGATACGATTTGGTTGGCAGGCTGCTTAGTGTCTCGCAAAACCAAGCGGGAAAAGTCTAGAATGCCAGCAGTTAGATTTTTCGCTTTTCTTGACCGGGGGCTTCTGCCAGAATAGCTTTATCCTGAAAGCCCCGGGGAGGAAATTATGCGATATATCATGCTCATCGCCGCGATAGTGATTTCCAGTTTTCTTGCTGCCTGCTCATCCTCTGGAGCGGAGCTTCCGCCGGGTCACTGCTACGTCAACTCAGACTGTCCGCAAGGTCATACCTGCCGCAACGAGCGCTGCGAAGATATCTACTTTCCCGACGCGAAAATCAAGAGTTACTGACTGTCCTTTGGGGCTGCGCTCACTCCACGCTGAGCGCCATGTGGTGCAGTATCTCTTCAAGATTGGTGTATCCGTCGCCATCGCTGTCGCCAAAGGGGTCGCTTCCGGTTTCGAACGGACGGAAGTTCTGCTCCATCTCAGGGTAACCGCCGGCGGCGCGTGTGCAGCCCGATACGCAGTCTTTCAGGCTGCCAGTACCGTGCACAACTTCAAGCCGTACCCGATCGTCTACGGGGTTTGACTCGCGAGGACGCGAGCCTGCGCTGCTGAGCACGTTTTGATACGCCTCATCAGCGGTGCTGGCCGCAACGCCGCTCAGCGCGAGTGCTGGTTCCCACGCGCGGTATTGTGAGGAAAGCGCTGTGATTGCCCACTCATCGCCGGTGTCCGTGGGCCGGGTCGGGCCGATATTGCCCAGCACAAAGATGCGCGAAAGCGGGGCGATTGGACTTGCGTAAATTGAGGAAACTATCGGGCTCGACGGCCCGGGCTTGTAATAGTTGCCGATGAAATTGAGCAGCACGGGGTTGTTTGTCTTTCCGGTATCGGCCAGGTTGCAGACGTTCCACCCGCTTACGCCGCCCCAGTTGTAGACCACATTATTAATCATCTCCACTGATGTTCCGGGGTTCAGGCGGGGATTGCGGTCCTGATTATGAGCGAAGAGATTGTGATGTACTGAAATACGCTGGTTGTGGTCCCCGACAAGCAGTCCCTTGCTGTGCGGTCCATCCGGGTGAATTGAATCGTAGAGACCTTCACTGATAATCGAGTTGCTGAAGGTGATATCGTTGACGTTCGGATAGCCGGTGCTCATGTTTTCGTCGATGCCCCAGCTTGCCGAGAGATGGTCAAGAACAACGTTGTAAACCGGCGTGCTTGGCGCAATAACCGCCACAGAATCTCTGCTTGCTGGGTTGGGGCCGGTGACGGCATCCCCGGCACGCACCTGCAGATGCTGGACAAGCACTTCTGGCGCGGCGATGCGCAGCGGTCCGCCGCTGAGCAATATTCCGGGAGCGGGTGCGGTTTGCCCGGCAATGGTCAGGAAGGGATTGACCGCGCGCAGTTCCGAAGCAAGCTCAATTCGTCCTGATACTTCAAATACGCAGGTGCGCGCACCTGCGGCTTCAACGCATTGACGAAGAGTCCCGCTGCCCCGGTCGGCTAGGGAATTTACGCGGTAGATTGCCGCAGACGGCGGTGTTTGATGGCGTCCGCTCCCCGCCGGTGTCCGTGTACCGAAGCCTGCGGCTCCGGGAAATACTGGAATGCCCGGCAGCGCAGGTGTTGGTGACGGTGAGGCAGAAGGCATGGGTGATGGGCTGGAGCTTGGCGCGGGCTGCGGTGTCGCTTCAGGTGTCGGCTCCGGCGGAGGGAGCGGTGGGCAGCTATCAGTGACTGAGAGCACGAAGCTCCTCGAACTGCCGCTTTGTCCGGTGACAGCGTCATAGGGCAGCGCGCGAATATGATAGCTGCCGGGGGAGGGTGTCCACAATTTGTAGCGGTTTCCATCGCGTGGATACAGCGCATACGGCGCACGCGCGTCCGCGGCAACCTGCGTGCCGTTAATGTGGAACACCACATGCTTGACCAATTCCGGCGTAGTCAGGGCGCGCACATTGATCGTGCGCACGGGCAGTTGGCAGAGGTCCACTTCGGTTGTATCGGGAAGCGGTCCGGCGAGGGTCTCTCCGGTGTCGGCGCGCACGAGCACGAACGCGGCGATTTCCGGTTGTGCGGATGCCGGCAGTTCTGGCGCAGCGGTGGGCTGCGGCTCAGGCGTTGGTTCTGCCGTGGCTGCCGGGCCAGGGGTTGGGGAAGGTGCTGCCGACGAGGCATCGTCAACCACTGTTAGGTAGAGGGTCTGCGGCATCCCGGGTGCGCCTGATGCGGCGTCATAGGGCGTAGCCGTAACGACATAAATGCCCGCCTGTGGTGTCCATGAAGCATAACGATTGCCGTCTCTCTGATATAGCGCATACGGGTCCTTGCTGTCTGTCCCCGTCGATTTCTCGTTTACGGTGAAGGCCACCTTTTTAACAGCCGCCGGTGCGGTAACGGCACGGATGTTCAGCGCGCGCGTTGGAAGCTGGGCAAGGTTTATCGTGGCGCCATCCGGGGGGAGTTCCAGAAGAGTTGCGCCTGTATCGGCACGCACCAAAGTAAAGCCGGCAATCTCCGGCGTGGACTGAGCGATAGCCGGTGCATTTAGAGACAGCAATAGGCAAAGCGAGAATACGCTTAGAGTAAAAGTGGTTTTAATGTTCATTATTGTTACGCCGCACAAGAGCAGTTACTTCAACTACGTAATTCGTATCAGGACAGTCTGGGACGAGCCTGTTCGTATTAGATCTTATCGGCGATCTTTAACATGAAGTTGATGCTTCGCGTCTGATCTTCGTCAGGGTGCGCGCGTTTTGTTGTCTGATTAAGTCATACATCAAGCGCGGGAGAATACGCAGCGGCAGCAGTAGTGCAGCGAAACACTGGGGCACTTAGCGCAGCAGGATGCGCAGATCGGGCAATCCGAGCAAGAAAGAAATAACCCACTCCAGACAGAGCACGGAGCGGCCGCTGTCGAAGAGTTCGTTGCATTGCGGGGAAATTTCCAGAATGGCTGCATCAAGCAAGTTGTCGCTGCTGACCGGTCTCTGCATTGCTTGGTGATTTTCGAGCAGCACGGCAATCAGATCCGCCGGCTTGATGTTCGCGCCTGTTGCCGGACTGTTTTGGCCTGATGCAGAATCTGCGGTGTGGAAGCTGTTTACAACCAGCGCGGACTCGTTTGAACTGTCATCGTAATGCTGCGGTTCACCGACCGGAAGTGCCGCGGCGCAGTGAGTGAAAACAAGAAACAAGCACGCGATGCTTGAGACTACAGTCTTTCTCCGGGCCAAGTTTATAAACATAACAGTCAAGCTGTCATTTTCATCGGCAAAGGCGAGCCGGAAATTAAAGCGTCCCGGCTCTGTACTTTTGTTCGAATCCAGCGATGCGCCTGTGCCACGTCGTTTGGAATATGCAAATGCTTGATCCGCTCGCGCAGGGCAAACGGATTCAAACGCAGATGATCGCAGGTCCAGTCGAAAGAAAACGGTTCCAGCGAATCAGCATCGCCAAAAAGCCAGTCTTCTGCTTCGAGGCGAAGCAGTGGATCACTCCCATAGTAATCAAGAACCGCCCGCTCAAGTGTGGCAATGAGTAATTCACGCTCCGGGATTACGGGTTTACTGCTCGTAGTTTCAACATGACCAATTAAATGCATTAACGGCGTCATTTATTCTTCTCCTGCACTCTTGATTCGTTATCGGTCCTCCGGACTGACTAGGTCAATTAATTCAAGGCGTTCCATTGCTGAGTGTTCTGCGGCCGGGACGCGTGATGTGCTTCTCGGCCTCAACGCCTTTGCGGATGTTAGAAACAAATTCGCTGCGAATCTATTGGACCTTGGGCCAACTAGCTGGGAGTAGAAAATAGTCGGCAAACTATGAGCCGGGATATCTCCCTGGCTGAGCCGTATGCATCTTACGGACTGCTGACGCAGAGGCCTCGCGGGGAAAGAGCGTTCGTTATGGTGTTACCGCGCGTAGTCTGGCTGTGCGGCAAAGATGAATGATAACATCCATGATGGCCTTTAACCAAGTGTTGAGGTGGTAAAGGCGTAGCGGAGTAATCTTAGGACACGCGTTGTCAACTTTGCTCAGTACCGGAGCGTAAACGGAGAGACAGCGGCTTATGCAGCATAGTTGCAGCCTCTTAGAGAGACCTGGAGTAAAGGAATTGCCGGGAGTCCGGGAAGTCTTCGGCGACGATCGCGCGCTGCTGGAAGCGGTTTTGGATGCGACCGATGCCAAGATAGCGTATCTCGATTTAGCCTTTAACTTTGTTTGGATTAATTTTGCCTTTGAGGAAGCAACAAACCGCCAGCCTGAAGATATCATCGGGAAGAATTATCCCGTGGTTTGTCATGATAACGATAGTGAAGAAGTATTGCGTTATGTGCGGGACAGTGGAGTATCCGTGTCGTGCAAGGACCGGCCGTTGGCATTGTCCGGTCAGTCTGGAGGAGGTCTCACATATTGGGATTGGAGCCTTGTCCCAGTTAAAGATGCAGCAGGGCAGGTTGTTGGCTTGGTACTTTCGCTGCGGGAGACAACCGGACGAAAGCGCGCGGATGAAGAGCGGAAGAAGCTGGAGTTGAGCGTGCACCGGGCCCATAAGCTCGAATCGCTTGGCCTGTTGGCCGGCGGCATTGCGCATGACTTCAACAATCTTCTTGCTGGTTTGTTCGGTTACATTTCGTTAGCTCGCAGCTACGCACAAAGCGGAATGGTGCATAAAGTGGGTCCGGCTTTGGATAATGCGTTGTCGGCGTTTGAGCGCGCAAAGGCACTTACCCAGCAGTTAATTACCTTTTCGCGCGGAGGGGATCCGCAGCGCAAGACGCTGGCAATAGAGCCCCTGTTGCGAAATATCGCTGGCTTGGCGCTGAGCGGTTCGAATATTTCAGTTGAGTGGGATGTGGGTGAAGACCTCGAACTTTGTGATGTTGACGAAAACCAGCTATCCCAGGCGCTGGGCAATATTTTGATTAATGCAAAGGATGTGATGCCGGGGGGCGGTCGGGTTTTTATTTCGGCAAAGAACGTGGTTATCCAGCAGTCCTCTAGTGTAGAGCTGGCGGCCGGGCGCTATGTGTTGATTTCCGTTCGAGACTCGGGCCCTGGTATTCTGCAGGCGCACCTGGAGCATGTGTTTGATCCATTTTTTTCGACGAAACAAGCAGGGCGCGGCTTGGGCCTTTCGATTGCCTATTCCATTGCGAAGAAGCATGGAGGGGCGATTTTTGTTGAATCGGATGGAGGGAATGGCGCTGTCTTTAGTTTATACCTCCCTGTGTCTTCCGGTGCGGCTGCGGTGAAGGCCGCTGGTGAAGTGGATGTTGAAAAGAGAAAATGGTCCGTGCTGGTAATGGACGACGAAGAGATGATCCGTGAGGTGGTCTCAGCGATGCTTCTTGCTCTGGGATGCCGGGTAGTATGTGCGCGCAATGGTCAAGAGGCAGTCAAGATTTACCAAACCGCTCTGCGTGAGCGTGAGCGATTTGATGCGGTGATCTTGGACTTGACAGTGCGCAATGGATTAGGCGCGGAGGAGACTCTCCGTGCGCTTTCGCAAATTGATCCTTCAGTCTGTGCAATAGTGTCGAGCGGGTACAGCAACAGCCCATTGATGCTTGCGCCGCTGGATTTCGGGTTTAAAGCAAGGATTATGAAGCCGTACCAGGCCTCAGACCTGGCTGTTGTCTTGAACAGTGCATTGAATAAAAGCCCCGGCATTAATGAACGGGCGTCTGCGGTTTAATACTAATCGTTTAAGCGAGATTATCGCCGCAGCGGCATTATCGGTGCATGGTATGGATAATTGGTCTAAGGTCTAATGGCAGTAAGGCCGTTAGGTTTCATAATCTACAACTTTCAACTGCGCGTTGCTCTAAGTTGAGCAGAGATCGAATGTGAGGTCATATTTAATAGCTTTATGAATATGGACAGCAGCGGAAGTGCTCAGCTGATTGCGGTTGTTGACGATGATGCGTCGGTGCGTAAAGCCTTGAAAAGACTCCTCCATTCGGCGGGGTTTGATGTTGAGACGTTCGCGTTCGGTGATGAATTTCTTGCGTCGATTAGCCAGCGAATGCCCGACTGTTTGGTGCTGGATATCCGGATGCCGCGGAGGTCGGGAATCGAGATTCAGTCTGAGGTCGTTGCGTTAGGTAAGCGTTTGCCTGTAATTTTTATTACTGCCCACGATGATCCAGCTACCCGCGCACAAGCGTTCGCCTGCGGTGCTTCCGGGTATTTTCAGAAACCGGTTGGTGCTGACGAGCTGCTAGGGGCAATTCATCAAGCGATTCGGCACTAGATTTATCTGACATGCTTGCGGCGGCGTATATTCGCGGTAATATAAGCGGCGTGTTGGATAGGCTTTCTATTGCCGGTCGCAAATGAATCAAGAGACGGGACATCTGGGAGCGGTGGTGTATATCGTTGATGACGATGCCTCCGTGCGTCGCAGCTTGACGCGTCTGCTTCAAGCTTCTGGATTTCTTGTCGAGGCGTTTGCGAATGCAGATGAGTTTCTCGCCAAGCGTGAGCATGCTGCTTGCGGCTGCTTGGTCCTGGATGTGGCGATGCCCGGGTTGAATGGACTTGAGCTGCAGGAGAAGCTTGCTGCGGTAGAAAACATCATGCCGATCATCTTTATCACCGGGCATGGCGATGTGCCGATGAGCGTCCGCGCGATGAAGGCGGGAGCGGTTGATTTCCTCACGAAGCCGTTTGACGAGAAAGACTTGCTGCAGGCTGTTGCGGTTGCAATTGAAAGAGGACGTTCAACTCAAGCCGATGCGGCACGCAAACAGGCGGTCAAATCCCGCGCAGCCAGGCTTTCGCCCCGCGAACGGGAAGTTTTGGCGCATATTATTTCGGGCAAGCTTAATAAACAAATTGCCGCTGATATCGGTACTGTCGAAAAGACGGTGAAAGTTCATCGCAGCCGGATTATGAAGAAGATGGAAGCGAAGTCCATCGCCGAGCTGGTACGGTTGGCCGAGCAGGCCGGGATCAAACCCTGCTAATACTTGCCCAAGTACTCCAGCGCTAAATTAGCTTGCATGGCAAACTGCCGGAACGCGTCGAAGCATTCCTCGTCGAGTTCGCGCATGCTCGGGCGGCGGTCGGCAAAAAAAATGCCAATTGCTTGGTTGTCAACAACAGCCGGTGCGACAAAGAACGGGCCGTCGCCTATTATTTCTTCAAGTAGCTGGGGAATCAACTCCTTGGCCGCGGAACTGCTGCGGTCTTTAATCCAAAAGGCATCTTGTTCGCAAATCACCTTATCAAAAATAGTGGGTGCGGCTTCGTTGACTTCCAACTTGAACTTACGGGCAAGAATGTCGCGGCCTGCACCAGCGACTGATTTGGCGCGAAGATATTTCTTATTTGGGCTGAGCAGGGCAAACAGCGCCCGATCCATGCCAATGCCCCTGTAAATTCCGTCAAGGACGAGCTCCAGCACTTCACTTACGCTGCTGCCGGCGATGATTGTGTCAGAGAGTTTACGCAGCACCTTTAGCTGATACTCGGCGTCGCGCACTGGCGGCTGTTCCGCGTTTTCAGTTCGTGCTAGTTGACGTTCAAGTTCCTTCAAGTCTTCGTCATCGGCGGGTGTCTCGACTAAACGGGCGATCCGTTCGCTGGCTGCACTGGCGCCGTAAGCTTCCGCCAGTTGAACAGCTTCCTCGGTGTTCCGGCGCAGTGCCGGCATCAAGGCCGTCTGCGGCAGACCGGTGAAAGCGACAATCTCTTGCAGCAAGTTCTTTGTTTCTTCCGTTTCCCACCCCTGCTCAACGAGCTTGACCAACTGGTGGCTGAGCCGCACTGTTTTCAGGCGCGGGTTGTCCATTTGCTCCGCACTGACGGAGTCTTCGAGCAGCCGGCCCAGACCCCATTTGCGTCCTAGCGCTGCCGTTAGTTCATTAAGTTCAAAGCCAAGTACATTTTTCTCCGCCTCCGTGCGCGGAATGTCCTTGCGTTTCAGCTCCTGGCGCAGAGAGTCGATTTCTTTGCCGGCGAACGACCAGAAAATCATTTCTCCCAGGTGGTACAGCAGCGCGGTTGTGAACACTTCCTCACTGGCTGGATCTCCGCGCATTACCGCAAAATACCGGGCCTGCACGGCGGCGTGAAACGCGCGCGCAATTTCTAGAGTCAGCTCTTTGTGCGAGCCTTTCTGCATCAGCGGGTCGAAAACTGCGATCGACATACAGATTGATTTAACTTCATTGACGCCGAGCATCACCAGCGCGCGGCTGATGGTGTTCTGCCGGTTCTTGCGCGGTATGTGGTAAGCGCTGTCAGTTAAGCGCAGGATGTGCATCGTCATCGCCGGATCTTTTAAGATAATATCGGCGAGCTTGGAAAGATGACTTTGATCGTTGCTGGCCACTTCGGCAATTTGGCTTGCGGTCAGCGAGAGCGCCGGCAGTTCTTCTTCGGTCAGGCGGCGCAGCTAATATGCGAGTTTGGGATTCTTGTC
>JAKPSH010000096.1 GCA_029555385.1 Pseudomonadota bacterium | reverse complement strand
GCTTCCGCCTGGTGCAGCGGATCCAGGTCAAACGACTGCATGATGCTCAGCAGCCGCCGATCCTCCAGCAGCTCCACTCCAAGACGACGGGTGTTGAGACGCACTCCGTTCTTTCGCTTCGGGTTCATGATGTTCTCCTTTAGCAACGTAGAGATTTACAGCCGTGCGCGAGCACGATAGTTTTATCGCCCTGCGTTTAATCCATCAGGATGGACTTAACGCAGGGCGGCTAAAGCTTTTATTTCGCCGGATGCGAAACAAACGTGCCGACATCGCTCTTTGCTTGCAGGAGAAAAGACGAAATCAAAAAACCATTTGCGTTGTGTGGTGCAGTTTTTACGCCGTAATTAATCTTCGCGGTAAAAAAACTGCACGGTAATTTATCTACCAGACCAATTTCTTAAGGAGCTGCGAGCATAATTAGCTGCTGCGCAAGGAAAAGCAGCCCACGGTCAAAGCCTAAGTTGAAATACAAAAAAATAATACGAGCTGTCATAATATAGCCGAAACCGATTAAGAATTCACCCAGGGGAGAAATGAAGACGCATTTTCCATGGAAGCGCGGCACCGGATGCCGTTTTTGAGCTTCATTTTGCTTAAACAGAGGACTGAAATAGCTCGCAATCCCCAGTATGGCATGTCCAACACCCAGGCTGAAAAAAATTGATGCGCGGAAAGATTAATACCGTAAAATCGAATGCAGCTAAGAGACACAACTCGCACGCAGGACGCAGCAACCGGCATGGAAGACGATATTTTCAGCACAGTTCTTTCGCTTCATGATGCCGCCCCGGGAACTCTCATTGCCTCGCGCTACCGCATAATTTCCCTTCTTGGGAAGGGAGGCCAGGCGGCGGTTTATAAAGTTGCCGATACGCAAGATAACAACCGCGAGCTTGCGCTTAAGCTTTTCTCCTGGGAGAACCTGGGCCGGACTACTGAGCGCGAACATGCTCTTGCTCGCTTTTCCCGGGAATACAAAGTACTTTCTCAGCTTTCTCATCCGAACATTGTCCAGGTTTACGACTTCAACGAGCTTCATGAAGCATGCTGTTTTTTTGTTATGGAGTGCATCAATGGCGGTTCGGTTTCCGAGCGCATTAAAGACGCAAATACGCCGCTTTCGCTTGCGGAGATCCTAAAGATTCTTCTTGGAGCGGCGAAGGCGCTTCAGTTTGCCCACGCCCGAGACATAATCCACCGTGACCTCAAGCCCGGAAATATCCTGCTTACTACTGAAGGGGAGGCAAAACTTGTTGATTTCGGTTTAGCGCGTCCAATGAGCAAAGGGCACACCATTACTGATGCCGGAGCCGCCCTCGGGACGCCGGCCTATATGTCGCCTGAGCAGCTTCGCGGGGAATCAGTCGATCACCGGACCGATATATATGCACTCGGAATAATTGCTTTTGAGATGTTTGCGCGGAAGTGTCCGTTTGAAGGAGAGACTTATCAGATTGTGGCATTTAAACATCATGCCCAAGAACTCCCGCCGATAGCTGCTCCGGACGGAAGCGCCGCACCGAAATGGTTTCAGCGCTTTGTCGAGTACTGTACCGAAAAGAAGAAAGAGGAGCGGATGGAGTCGATGGATGATGTGGTGGCGACGCTTGAAGAGCGGATGCGGAAGTTGGGGCTTATGCCGGGGGATCCTTCCCGGAGGATGCCGCTTATAGCCCGAATCCTTGACCGGCTTTTCGGCGATTTTTAGAGACCGGACGCACGACTAACCATCGCTTCCAAGTCCTATGGCTGCTTCAAGATCGTGCCGTTTCTTTCCCTCGGCCCAGGACTCTGCCATTACAAGAAGGAGTGAAAAAACGGGCATTACAAGAATAAAGACGGTACCCGCGGGAAGAAAGTAATAGATTCTAACGAAAGCCAAATAAGAAGCAAAGAGCCAAAGAACAGCGGCAAACGTAATAAGCGGCACGAACTTCTTCCAAGGCAGCGATGCGGCCATAAAAGAAATTACGATCGTCAGGGTGAAAACCAAGAGCAGTTCAAGGTGTGGAGGTAGCCGCCGAATCCAGCTCCGGTCAAGCAAGTTTGCAGCAATAGTCGCTTGGATCTCAACGCCGTACATCGGCCGCAAAGATGCGGGCGTAAGAAAGCTGTCGCGCTTATCAGGAGTCAGACTGTTAATCGATCCTTCTGTCCAGCCGACAAAGATAACTCTCCCTTGAAGTAGATTTTCAGCAAAACAGCCGTCAGCGGCAAGCAAGCGAAACAACGGGATGCCTGGAATCATGAAAGACTCGCCGTAGTAATTAATCAGATCATACTCCTTCGGCTCCTCAATATTCGGGTCAACTAAATTTCTAAGAGGGAGAAGGAGCGGTATATTCTCAAGCGTTGGGTCACCTGAAAGAGCGATTTTTTCGGCTACATTGTTAGAGAGTACAAGGTGAAATGGTACTACATACTTTGCGCTGCTGATAAACATGGGATGAGAATCCGTCTTTCTTCGCCCGATGCGAGGGGAACCATCGGGGTTTCGTCCTTCAATTTCTTGAAGCGAACTTCTTCCGATAACGCTCGGTGAACGAGAAAATGCAAGTGCAAGATCCCGATCTGCTTCAGGACTTGGTCCCTCTCCTTCGAAGACGGCATCAAAAATAATTGCTTTAGGGTTACAGCGCATAAGTTTATTGACTGCGTCTGCAATCACAGAGCGCGGAATGGAATCTCTATCGGGAATTCCTAATGCCTGCTTTGTCCGGCTGTCGACTTGTATTATTGCAACGCTTTCCGATAATGGTCTTGCACCGCGCAAAGAAAACCAAGTGCGAAGGAGCACTGACTCCAGCCGTTCTCCGAGCGGACAAGTAAACAAAATACCAGCCACAAATGCCGCAAGGGAGGCGGCAATAACACGGTCAACAATGCGGCTTCTGTCGCGCCACTGCCGCCGTAGATGATATCGTAATTGCCGAAGTCGAATGCCGGACATTGATCGGTAGTTAATAAAAAATAGACGAAGTGTCCTTAGCGATCATTAACCTCCCTTATCCCACTAGTATATTATAATCACAAGGGTTTTGTTCATAATGGGCTCCAAGCGACTGTCCGAGTCGGATAAACAAATGAGAGGCTGCGGGTAGAATGCCTAAAGCTTTAGCTGTTCAGATCCGATTTATTTAGTGTATTCCCGGGGGTAGGTAACGATCAGTTGCTCAATGCGCAGGAGAACTAAGTTTATGCCCGAACAAATGTTCTTAAATCGCGGGAAAGGACAGCGTGGTGCCGCTATGCTGGAATACGTATTGTGCGCCGCATTGATTGCACTAACAGCAATGGTTGCTGTCAAGACTTCGGGAGTACAAACCGCCCGCACTTTCCATAAGAGCGCAAACGTCATTCAGCGAGCAAGTTGCGGAATGCCTGGTTGTTGAGGCCGTTCTATGCTGTTGCTGCATACCGCTTATCGAACTTAGCCACAAAACTATAACGTTTCCCATTCGTGCTGCTTACAGAAGCGAACGCGAAGTGAAAACAAAATGTAGATTAGCTAAGCGAGTTTTTGCGATCATCACAAAAGCTTATTCCACATTTCGTTTGGCTGCGTTGAATATCTTCTTGTTCGACGGATCCTCGCTAAGAAAAACGGAGCTGTACTAATCATCAATAAAAATGTCGCTGGTTCGGGCACCGCCGTATTGGTGTTGATGGTGGAGTTGATCCAGTCCATGAACGGAGCAACGAGGATTGCGCCTGTTGAGTTCCAGTACATGAGTCCTGGCTGAAATGGACCAGCAACAAAACTATTGATACCGACTAGATAGGTCTGGCCATCCTGTGTCAGGAAGAGCCCACTACCGCTGTCGCCGCTCGATCCGAGAAACTCAAGGGAAGTGGGATCTTCGAAGAAATGACTAAAGTTGGTGAAAACAAAGTACGAGGCGTATGGCAGGTAGTCGACATTCCCGTCTCCACCAAATCCCTCGATGACGTTCGTACCACCCCGCTTAACACCATCGAATTCAAGCTGTCCCGTTTCGTTAGTTCCCGGAGCGCCGTATCCAGCCATGGAAACGGGATTGCCATAATCAAGGATCCCACCGTAAAACACAGCAGGATCCACATCGAACGGCTCAGTAAAGTGAACCAGCGCGAGGTCGGGCGTATTACCCCATCCAGCCGCTGCCGAGTAATCCGGGTGGACGTACCAGGCATCAACCAGTCGTGTCTCGCCAGGGTCGTTGAAGAAGTCTGGTCCAAGACCGAACTGCATCTGCACAAATCCCGGCTGGTTCAAGTTGTAGTCGATGAGGTGCGCCGCAGTGAGCGCCCACTCGACGCTGCCCGCTGCGTTCGCAATCAGCACCGCCGATGCACCGCGGTGCACCGTGCCGTCCTCGTTCAGTCCGCCAAGCCAGCCCACCGGAGCATACTCCGGCTTCAGCGCTTCCGCCTGGTGCA
>JAKPSH010000095.1 GCA_029555385.1 Pseudomonadota bacterium | reverse complement strand
CGCAGCACGTCTTTCAGAACAGATCAAAAACCCGGCACAACCCTTTGCCAACCGCAGCGCGTCGCCCGCATTGATTCGTCGCCATTGGTCTGGACCACCAGGCGGGCGACAGCGAAGGGAGGCAAAGGGTTGTGCCGGGTACAAAAGGCCACGCCTTCAGCACCCGGCAGCATCGCTCTGAGCGAAGCCACTGGACACTGCTGAGGCAGCTGGGGGATCGCCATACCATGCGCCTGGTAGGACGTTTGATCAGCAACTATTTGCCCGGCTTATTTGCCCTCTTCGCTGCTTGGTCTTATAATCCTCCGCCATGGAAAACGACACGTTCACACCGGAACTCCTCGTCCCGGCGGGAGATTTTGAAAAACTAAGATATGCTTTTGCTTATGGGGCGGACGCCGTGTACGCGGGCGTGCCAATTTTCTCTCTTCGTGCGCGCGAAAATGATTTCACACTTACGTCGCTCAAAGAAGCTGTCGCACACTCGCACCAACTCGGCAAGCGCATCTACCTGACGATGAATATCTACGCGCATAACAGCAAGGTGCGCCCGTTTCTTGATTCTTTCTGCGAACTGGCGGATCTGGGGCCTGATGGCTTCATTATGAGCGACAACGGTTTAATCGCTCAAGCTCTGCGCTTGCGTCCGGATGCCGTAATCCATCTCTCCACACAGGCAAATGCAACAAATTGGACAGCCGTGGAATTCTTCCGTGACATCGGTGTAAAGCGCGTTATCCTCTCCCGTGAGCTTTCCCTGCGCGAGATTGCTCAAATTCATGAAAAAGTGCCGGACATCGAGCTGGAAGCTTTCGTCCACGGCTCAATCTGCATTGCGCAGTCCGGGCGCTGCTTAATCTCGAATTATCTCAATCACCGGGATGCAAACCAAGGAACTTGCACCAATTCCTGCCGCTGGGAGTACGCGTTGCTCCGTGAGAAAGAGAGCCTGCTTGCCGTCGAGGAGATGCAGCAGCCGCGCCCTCGCTATCAACCGCTGGAAAACCGCTACGCAGTCACCGAGAAGAAAAGACCGAACGAAGTCTTTCCGATCGATGAAGACGAGCACGGCACATATTTAATGAACTCCAAAGATCTCTGCGCTATTGAGCTGCTGCAAGAACTTCGTGATGCCGGAGTGTGCAGCTTTAAAGTTGAAGGCCGGACAAAATCCCTGTATTACGTTGCGGTGATAACCCGCGCTTACCGCCGGGCGATTGACGATCTCATGGATGGACGGCCATTCGACAAAAACAATTTGCTTGAAGTGCTGAGCGTATCATCGCGCACGCTCATGACGGGTTTTTATCTGAAGCGTCCGCAGCATTACGGCGAAAACTTTTGCGACGGCGACTCCCTGCCGCTTACGCACCGCTTTGCCGGCATCGTGCGCGGCACCCAAGCGGAAACGGGCCTCGCCGTTGTGGAGACAAAGAACAAGGTGTCTTGCGGCGACACTCTGGAATGGCTTTATCCGGAAAAAACAGTCCATGCGCCGGTAGAGCGTATTTGCTCCAGTGACGGCACCGAGGTCAGCGAAGTCTCAGGCGGTCTAAACTGCTGCCTCCCGCATCCCGCGCCCGCCGCGGACTTTTGCCTGCTGCGCTCACCGCTTTGAAGCGCGCAGTGCTTGTTCCTTCTCTCATTGCTTGTTCCGGGTAGAAACGAAAACAGACCGTCCTTAAGAACCAGCGCCGCACTTGCGCCGGCATGAAGGACGGCAAGACCAACTCTTTTTGAAAGGAGGTTTATTTACCTTTCGCCGCTCTTCAATCGTGCCCATAACGGGTTTTCCCAATCCGCAGCGCCTGTTTGGACGATTTCAAACAGACGGTGCATCAGTCCTGTTCAGGAGAGCAATAATGAGCCAAAAGCTAAAATGGATTCTGTTTGCCGGGGCCGTAGCTGCCGGTTTGATCATCGGCTTTCGCTCGCTGGTGAGATACTTCGAGCTGCAGCACTGGCTGCTTGAATCACATGCGCCGCGCGAAGCGTACTTCATGCTGCGGCATGCGCTGCGCATCGGCATGGGCGCCGCAGCCGGGGGCGCAGGAGTACTCGGCGCGGCTTACATCTTGTGGCGCCTATTTCATTACGGACGCGTCAAGGCCAAAGATCCCCGGATAGCGGCAGGAGAACACGCTCTGCTTGTCCTCCAGGGACTGCTGCGCAAGCAGCAGGAGCAGGACCAGCCCGGACAAAGGCGCCGGAGCAAGCCGGCAGTCCGCACAGCACAGGATGCCGCAGCCGCCGGTGAAGCACTCGCGGCGCGGCTCGGCCAATTGGCCCCGGCGCAGCAGGCAGCAAGCAGAGCAGAACAAACGCTGCGCCTCCTTGCTCATGAAGCGGTCGAACGCTCAGTGTTTGTCGTCACCGAACTCGGCTATGCCGACACCCGTGAAGCAGAACTCCGGGAAGAGCTGCGCCGCGAAACCTCACGGGCTGATGCTGCAGAAGCGCGCGAAGCTGAGCTGCTCAAGCAGGCTGAGCTGCTGGAAGAACTCCGGCTGCGTCTCATTATTGCGGTGCATGACTTGCACGCCCGGATCGTGCAGGCATACCCCAGCGCCGAGCTTCCCGTGGTGCTGGACAGCGCGACGCTGGATGACGCGATTGCGCTTGTCGAAGATGCCGCGGGACAAATCGAGATGCTCGTACTGCATCTCAACGAAGCGCACCGCGCAGAAGCCCAAGAATTGGCTTCGCTGGCTGATGAAATGACGCGCAGTGAAACAGTGGACATGCATCGGCGGCTCGAATCGGCACGGAGGGAAGCCGAGCAGACCGCCGAACGGCATTGGCAGAATGAAGTCAGAGGCCTGCGCGAGGCGATTACCAAGCTGGAAGGGCAAATCGCCGGGCTAAAGAAAGAAAACGGCATTCTGACAAAACGGGAACGCGAGACGCAAGAAGCGTCGCGCCGGGTCGCCGGGCTGCTTCGCTCCGTCCAGGAACGCCTGCAACAAGCGGAAACCGCGCTCGCTTCGCTTCGCGAACAAGCGGCCAAGCACGTAGACATTGATGCTTTTCTCGCGCTTGAAGGCAAAGAACGGAAGAAATGCTACGCCGGATTCCGCCCCAGCGTCTGGTTTGACCTGATGCTTTGGGTGGAAGCGCAGCTTGCGGCAAACACCGATCTTGTACAGATCGCCGCAGCACTCGCTGAATTCTCGGCACAACTTCCGCAGCAGCCGCAGTTTGTTCCCGCGGTCTGGGCGCTGCTCTTCATTGAGCGTCCTGCAAGCTCGGCATACAGCGCGGGTGAACCGTTCGGCGCGGTGCTGCTCGCTGAGGCAGCCGACGCTTGCGGCGCCGCCGACGGCACGCGTGCACTGACTAGCGTTCTTCGCCGCTTGGCCGTTCACGCGACAGCGATCAATCCTGACTTCTATTTCGGCATTCCGCTCGCCAGCCGGCCGGAAATTGCCGAACTGCTGGATAGGAAGGCCAAGTGCGCCATTGCCGGACAAGCGATGACGCTTCGCGGGGATTACCTTGCGCGCATGCAGGAGGACTCGTTTCTCCTCTGCCTCACCACCGCAGAGCTGACCGCCGAAGGACGTGCTTACCTGGCCCTGCTGCTTAAAGACGATCCGGTGGCCGCATGTATCGTGCTCTTCATGAACCGGGATGAAGCAAGCGCTCTGGCGTGCCTCATGCTTCCGCCGTGGGCCTTCTATGCGCTTCTCACGGCGGCGCTGCAAGAGGACTTCGACGAGACACTGCTCGACGGCAATTTCGCCGGTCTGCTTGCGCAGGTCACCGTAGACCAGGCAGCGCTTGCCGAAGACCCGCTCCGGCTAATCGGCTATTGGCCCATCCTGCAGCTTGCACGGGAGCTTAAGAAAGGAGGACGAAGCTGCGCTGAGTCAAAGCAAGCTACCGCTCGCGCATTGGCCGCGCTGCAGCTTGAGCTGTTTCAAAAAACCTGCCAGACCGCAGCACCCACGCGGTTCGCCGCCGCAGTGAAGAAAGTCGAGGATGCCCTGGCTGATCGCGACTGACAGCGTTTGTTTCCCCAACTCCGGCGGCAAGGTTGACAGGCTAAGGTTCAACCTGTTGGTCTTGCTGCCGGAATCTTCATAAACTCTAATTTTCACTTCGAGATTTGCTCTTACTTAATTTTACATGTAGAATACAGCAAGTTTCTTTCGCCCTTTTCGCTTTTGCTTAGGCAATTTTTTCGTTTATCTGCCAGCACTTGCGTAAAGCGCGAACTCGCTTTGGTTCTTGGTTGGTTGAGTTCTTTGATTCTACTGCAAACCGCGCTGCGGCAAGTTTAGGCGGCATAGGGCAGCGCGATCTGCAACGGAATCGGGTTCGGGCGTCAAGCACCGGTGGCGGCGGTAACGGGCTCATACCCCAACGGACGCCGTTGCTGTGGGGGGATTTCCAGCACTCCCCAGGGCTTAGGCCTTAGAACTTGCTCGGGCAGGGGACCGGATTGGGCCCACAATCCGGCTCCCCTGCCTGACCCGAAATTATTTCCACCGTTTCCCAGGTTGGAACATGAGTTCGTGCTTCTCTTTCTTTGAATTACCGCGGATGAGTGCTTATGGTTTTCCAGCCAGCTTTTCGATGCGCTTCATCAGCACCTTCTTGGCCACCGACTTAGCACAGAAGTCATCAGCTCCGGCTTTTAGCAATCCATACTCGACATCGGGGTCGGAATAGGCAGTAAGCGCGATAACGGGGATGCGGGTTGTTTGAGGATTCTTCTTCAAGCGCCGGATAGTTTCGCGGCCATCCAGGTCCGGCATCATGAAGTCAACAATAATCAAGTCCGGCATCAAACGGTTGGCGCTAACGATGCCGTCGATGCCGTCCGCAGCCGTCTCTACGGTGTAGCCTTCCATTTCAAACACGCGCCGCAGAATCTCCCGCTGGTCCGCATCATCATCGACAACAAGGAGCAGCGGAGCATTTCCCGTGCGCGGACGAACAAGCTCAATGGTATCTGTTTTTTCTGGAAGACCTTCGGCCAAATGCTCGAGAACGGCGGGGCGGGAACGCTGACTTTTCTCCTTTGATGCTGCGCGCATCTTAAATGCGTCCGGACCGCTAACCGGCATACCGCGAGCACCGTCCTCCGCGCTCCAATTCAAGTCCGCTTCCGGCAGGCAAATACCATCTTCCGGGGTAAAATCCCGACCTTTACCGCCCGGCGCAGATTCCGCCCCGGCTCGCTTGCAAACAAGTTCGTATGCGGCACAGGGCTTGGGCAGCATACGCACCGCATCCAGCGCTGCATCACCAGCCCAATAGCAGCGAACACCGTTTTCCCAAAGTGAACCGGCACCTGCGCAGACAAAGACCTCTGCAAGAGTTTCAAGGCCCGCACCCGGCGTAATCCGCACACCGCCGGGACTGACACAGTCGGCGACTGAGCTTACACCGGCAAAACCAACCGTGCCGGTTTGAGAACACATCGCACAGCCTGGGGCAAACTTCGCCCCGGCCCCGGCGAAATTAATGTAATCCGGAAGCCAAAGCGGCCGGGGCGGCATTGCATTCAAGCTTTTAGCACAAAACGGGCAAAGACGCGGGAGCTGGTAATAGGAGAACACCCCCCTTAGCAGCGACAAATGATCCTGCGGCAAAATAAGCGCCAAGGCAGCGGCTGCCTCTAAGACATCAGCCTCGGCCAAATTTACCAGCACCCGCTCATTCTTTGCATCCTGCAGCAAAGACGGCGACCCCGGCGCATCCGGCAGTGATTCGACGAACTGACAGTCGGGATAACTTTGCATTACAGCTTGAACAGCTCGCATCCGTGCCGGTTCATCCTGGCCAGTAACCACGAAAATGCCGTTTGACTCGCGAAAGATGCGGCGCAGCGCAAGCGATGTATCCGCCGGCAAACTAAGCCAAAAATCGGGATCGTCCGGATCTTCTACGGAAAAATCACGAAGGACCAAACGCACCCACGGGGCTTCAGCGGCGGCACTTTTTTCTTCGCCGCGGGTAAAATCAGCAAAACAATTCACACTCGAAGAACGGAAATCCACCCGGCAGGCAGCCTCGAAGCCGTCATCGGTCCGCCCGGAAACTTGTCCACGCCGGAGCAACCCCCCGCTGAACGCAGCGGGATGAACATTGACTTCCACGCTCGAACGATGGCCATCCTCAAAAACAAACTCCGCATGAGTAAACGCGCCATCCAGCTTGATCTCAACACACTCAGTTCTGTGCTTAACCGCCGTTCCTATTACCTGCTGGATAGCCTTTCTCACACCAGCATCGTCAAGGGCCTGCTTGTGCGCTGTATCGGGCACTGTTTGAATGTCCTCGGTCGAATTGTGCTGAATAACTCAACAACTTCTCTTATGCCAAATCATAATATCGGCGGAGTAAAAACAAATAATTAACCTTACCGCACATGCCATTTTCCATCCCGGTAAACCAGCGCCAAGTCACCGGTCAGACGTCCCCCGGTATTGCCAGTGGACATTATTTGTGAGCTAAGCCCGAAACTTGCCGCAATGGCTGGGAAAACACTAGGAAATGCGGCTTCAATTAACTTAAGCGGAGCTTCGTTGAGCTTGGCTTTGAGTTCCAACATCTCTGCTTGCGCCGTCCAATTCAGCCGGAAGGATATAGGCTGCGTTTCCTTTTGCGGCGCATCTCCGCCGGAAAGGGCTTTAAGAACCAGTTGTCCGCTTAATGTAAAGTCCCGCTCCTCATAAGGGAGCATCAGGCGGCTGCCTTGAGCATTTGCCAACTGCATTACGAACCTCTCGTTTCCTCTCCAGAATAGGAAACTTCCATCCTCGACAAAGATCGACTCAATAGCCAACCGCAGCGGCGTCCGCCCAGTCTCAGAGGAACGGACCTTTGGCCTTCCGCCCGGCACTGGCTCAAGAGGGAACGCAGATAATTGATCAATAGGGGAGCAAGTGCCGCCCTTGAGACACTGGATGAATAACCAAGGGTTGTTGAGGTCGATCTCCGCACGCAAACCGGAAAACACCGCGCTGCGGATTTGAACAACGTCAGAGAAGACGGTCCGCCAGTTGATATCAAGCCGCACCCGGCCAGCCGACACGATCACTTGCTCTTTCTTACTTCCCGTATCGAGCAGTCGAAGCGTGCGCACAACCACGTCTCCGTCGAATCGCGGATAGAGGAGCGACCACGCAAGCGGCACGGTCAACACTTTGCCCAACAACAGTTTGATAAGTAAACGAACCATTTATTATCTCAGTCCTGACCACAAGTAAGCGACTGTAAGCCTTATAGCTAAAACTGCGGGGTTCTGCCAAAATAAAGGCGGCTATTCAACAGATGTGTTTTTCGTAACAATATAAAATGATTGTTATTCCCCCCATTTATGCGATTGCAAACTTTGCTGAATCTTCGGAAAAAACCTTGCTCTACATCCGCCGGCTGCTCGATGCCGGAGTCCGGCTGATTCAGTTGCGGGCAAAAGGCCTGCCGCCAGAGCAGCACCTTGAGTTGGCCCGCCAGGCATGCGCGTTCTGCCGCGAGGAGCAATACAACCGCAGCAGCCGCACACTCTTTATCATCAACGATGATCCCAGTTTGTGCCTGGCTTGCGGCGCAGACGGCGTGCATTTAGGTCAAGAAGACACAGCACCGGAAGACGCGCGGCAGATGCTGGGGGCAAATGCCGTTATCGGATTGTCGACTCATAATCTTGCGCAGCTCTCACGTGCACCATTTCCGGCGCTGACTTACGCCGCATGGGGGCCGGTCTTTGCGTCACAAACGAAAAGCGGTCATGCGCCTGTCACTGGCACAGGCCTTCTGCGCCAAGCCGCAGCAGCATGTCCCATTCCGCTCGTCGCGATCGGCGGCATTGCCTTAGATAACGTAACAGAGGTTTTCCGTGCCGGCGCCGCATCCGCCGCAATAATCAACGATCTGCAGACTGCTTCAGACTTAAAAACCCATATCGCGGGGTTCTGCCGCATCTGGAATGAGCATAAAGCTTAGCCGCAATTAATCAGCCGCCCCGTGCGGCGTAATCAAGAAGCTTTTTCATTTTTGAAGGGCTTTCCAAGATATTGGCAAAAG